>NZ_JAMOKU010000036.1:0-54643 GCF_023656845.1 Parabacteroides sp. Y3-G-102
TGTGAACCGGTTCAGGAAACAACTTTCAACCCTGTGAAGTTTTTCAGGAGAAGCTTCTCTAAGATGTGAAGTACCTTAGAAAATAACAGTAAAATCTGTGAAGTAAATTTAGGCATAGTCAGATGGCTCTTGTTAGTAAAAAAGTAAGTATGCTTCAATAGCCAATGAAGTTAACTTACTTGACGAAGTCAGTTAACTTCGATGCCAAGGTAAGTTAACTTACTTTGAGAGTGCTTACCGGACACAGGATTCTAAGTCATCTGCGCCCGGTTTAATTAGAATGGACTATTTCCCGAGTCGTTTTTCTATATCACCGACCAGACTGCTCGCTCCTATACGGAACAAATCCTTGTTCAGCCATTCGTTGCCCAGTATTTCCTTTACGATCGTATAATATCGAACTGCGTCTTCCGCCGTGCGTACGCCTCCGGAGATCTTGATGCCAACCTTGTTTCCGGTGATGGAATGGTAGGTTTTGATGGCTTTGCACATGGTATAGGCGGCCTCGAAAGTGGCTCCCGGGTATCCTTTACCCGTGGAGGTCTTGATGAAGTCCGCACCGGAATACATGGCTAGGATGGATGCCTTTTGGATGTTCTCCGCTGTGACTAAAGCTCCGGTCTCTAGGATTACCTTTAAATGGGCGTGGCGACAGCTCTCTTTGATCTCTTGTAATTCTTCCGTCAGTTCCTCGAAATTGTCTTCCATGAAATAGCCTAGGTTCATGACAACGTCGATTTCATCGGCTCCTTGCATGACGGCCATGGCCGTTTCGGCGATCTTGACTTCCGTAAATGTCTGTGAGGATGGAAAACCTCCGGCAACCGACGCGATCTTAACCTCTTGTGCAGTAAGTGCCTGCTTAACCGTTTCCACGAATAGGGGATAGACGCAAATAGCGGCTACGTTCGGGACATCCGGACGAGTTCCCTCGAAATCATTTACCGTGTCTACCATCTTCCAGATACTTTCTTTGGTATCCAGGCTGGTTAATGAGGTCAAGTCGATGCAACCATGAATCGTTTTCAATACTTCCGGTGTAAAGTTCTCTTGGAAATGTTTCTCTAAAAGAGCGTTTACAGCCTCGGTGGTCTGGGTATCCGGCAGGGCCGGCTCAAACTTATTGAAAGCTTCATGATAACGGTCTATCTGTACGGAATTTGATTCGTGTTCATGTTCATGATGATGATCATGTCCACATTCGCAATCGTGATGATGTGCCATATGCTTATAGTTTTTGATTGTTTATATGTCGTTCTTTATCTCGGTCTGTTTTCTTTTGGAGATTCTTCTCGAAAGCGGCGGTAAGATCTACTCCGGTCTGGTTGGCCAGACAGAGCAATACCCATAACACATCCGCCATTTCATCGCCTAAATCCCGGTGTTTGTCACTTTCCTTGAAAGACTGCTCACCGTAGGTACGTGCCATGATCCGGGCTAGCTCGCCCACTTCCTCGGTGAGGATGGTCATATTGGTAAGCTCATTGAAATAACGGACCCCATAGGTCTTGATCCAAGAGTCTACCATTTGCTGGGCTTGTTGTAAGGTTATATCTGCCATACTTATTCTTTATTTTGAGAGTCGATAATAATAGTAACCGGCCCGTCGTTTAAAAGTTCAATTTTCATATCAGCTCCGAATGTTCCGGTTTGTACAGGTTTTCCGAGTTGAAGCCCTACCTCTTCGCAAAAAGCTTTATACATCGGAATGGCGATATCCGGTTTAGACGCTTTTAAGTAGGAGGGGCGGTTCCCTTTTTTCGTAGAGGCGTGTAAGGTAAATTGGCTGACAACCATGATCTCGCCTCCCGCTTCGATAACCGAGCGGTTCATGACCCCGTTTTCATCGTCAAATATGCGTAGGTTGGTGATCTTTTTTGCCAACCATTCAATGTCTTCTTGCGTATCCTTGTCCTCGATACCGACTAATACCAATAGCCCCTTTCCAATTTTGGACTTAAGCTGTCCGTCTATCGTGACGGAAGCGTGCTGCACACGTTGTGTAACTGTTCTCATCTTGTTCGCTTTTTGTTCGCTTTTGCTCTATTTTTGTTCGCTTTCTGTTCGCTTTCCATCCAGTCCCTCTTGTAGTGCCTTGGCTTTCGCCTCGCCAATCACGGATTTCAGTTCCTCGAAGCTTGCTTCCTTGATTCGTTTTACGCTTTTAAAGTGACGTAAAAGTAATACTTTTGTCTTTTCACCGATACCCTTAATGGTGTCTAATTCGGATTTTGTCTGGGTCTTACTTCGTTTATCCTTGTGGAAAGTGATGGCGAAACGGTGTACCTCGTCTTGTATCCGGGTAAGCAGATGGAATAGCGGACTGTCCAAACGCATGCCAACGGTTACGGGTGGGAACCCGAATAATAACTCCGAGGTCCGGTGCTTACCATCTTTCGCTAGTCCGGCGATTGGAATGGACAAGCCTAATTCATCTTCTACCACCGAGCGAACCACTTCCATTTGCCCCTTTCCACCGTCTGTTATAATCAAGTCGGGTAGGGGAGATCGCTCCTCGATCGCCCGCCCGTAACGCCTACGGACGACTTCTTTCATGGAGGCGTAATCATCCGGACCGACTACGGTCTTTATATTGTATTTACGATACTCCTGCTTGGACGGTTTCCCCATCTTGAATACCACGCAAGCCGCTACCGCATCGCTCCCCTGTATGTTTGAATTATCGAAACATTCGATATGAGCAGGCAATTTCTCCAAATGCAAGGCTTCTTGGATCTCTTTCAAGATACGGGTATTCCGCTGTTCCGGATTCAACTTTTCCGCTTGTTTCAAGCGGTCAACCTTAAACTGCTTGACGTTCATCTCGGATAAATCGAGCAGTTTCTTTTTATCCCCTCTTTGGGGAATGGTGAAAGTGACATTCTCTAGCTGCATGTCCAGCTTGAAGGGTACGATAATCTCCCGGGCGGTGCTTTTAAAACGATTCCGCATCTCGATAATACCGAGGCTTAACAATTCCTCCTTGGTCTCGTCCAATCGTTTTTTATACTCGAATGTATAGGCTTGTACGATCGCCCCGTTTCCGATATGCATAAAGTTCACATAAGCGGAATGGTCATTCTCTATGATCGTGAATACATCTATATTATGTAGCATCGGGGTTACGACCGTAGATTTAGAACGGTAGTTCTCGATGACTTCGTATTTTTCCTTGATCTTTTGCGCTTCCTCGAACTTGAGCTCGGCAGCGAGCGATTGCATCTCCTCATAGAGGTGTTTGCTAATTTGCGAGATGTTGCCTCGCAGAATCTCTTTGATCTCGGAAATATTTTGCTGGTATTCTTCCAATGATTGCAAGCCTTCACAAGGCCCTTTACAACGCTTGATATGGTATTCCAGACAAACCTTATAGCGTCCTTGTGCGATGGATTCGGGAGTGAGGGGATATTTGCAAGTGCGTAAAGGGTAAAGTTCCTTTAGCATCTGTAGCATCACTTTCGCCGTGAACAAAGAGGGATAAGGACCGTAATATTGCGATCCGTCCCGAACGATGTTCCGGGTTTGGAAAACCCGGGGAAAGTACTCGTTCTTTACCACGATGGAAGGGTAGGTTTTGTCGTCCTTCAATAATACGTTATAGCGGGGACGATACTGTTTGATGAGGTTGTTTTCCAGTAGTAACGCGTCTTCTTCCGTATCGACGACTATATATTTGATATCCCGGATTTGTTTGACTAACACACGTGTCTTATTGCTGTCATGTACCTTGTTGAAATAAGAGGATACCCGTCGTTTTAGGTTCTTCGCCTTGCCGACGTATATAATCGTTCCGTTTTCATCGAAATACTGGTAGCATCCCGGCTTTTCCGGAATGACCGATAGGATCGTCTTGATATGTTCGTCTTTATCGGCTATCATACGAATAGGGGAGTAAATTGGAATGTCTCGCTATTGAACAAACCTTTGTTGCTAAGTTTCAAGGATGGGATCACCAGCAATCCCATAAAAGAAAGCGTCATTTGTAATGAATCCATCGGGGTCTTTAACCGTTTGATCTTTTCCTCGATCTCTTCGTAACGGCGGCTCGTCTCTTCCAATGATTCGTCGCTCATCAATCCCGCTACCGGCAAGGGCAGGAGAGTGACTTCGTCCATACTGCTTACTGCGATTCCACCTTTAGCCTTTATTACCGCATTGATCGCTTGCATAAGCTCGAAATCGGTTACGCCTATAGCGATGATGTTATGGCTATCGTGGGAAATACTTTGAGCGATGGCACCGAGCTTGAGCCCTGTTCCTTTTATAAAGGCAATAGCCGGAGGAGCCGTTTGATAGCGATTTAGAATGACGAGTTTTAAAATGTCTCGTTCTGTATCCGATTCTACAAATCCATCGAATGTATGTACAGGATATAGTTCTTCTTTCGTGATTAATTCGCAGTCTTCGCAAACAATGACACGCATCTGTTTTCCTTTCGCTTTTACCGTTAGCTTTTCTAATGGGATCGGTTTCGTGTGGAAATTATTGCGGAGTATAGGTTTGTGGAAAGGAAGCGTGCATTTCTCTCCATCGTATACACAGGTTCCTTGTATATAGGTTGCCTGTATGGTTAGATTCTTTAAATTGTTTACTTGGATAAAATCGGCGGAGTCTCCCTCTCGTAAGAAACCTGCGGGAATTTTATAGTGCATGGCCGGATTATAGGAAGCGGCCCGTAATACATCATATAGATCATATCCTAAATCCAGCGATTTTTTTACCATCCTATTTATGTGTCCTTTGTTTAAAAAGGAAGGATGTGCGTCATCCGTACAGAACATGATTTGTTCGGGATACTCTTTCAATAGCGGATGAAGTGAGTCAAAGTTTTTTGCCGCGCTTCCTTCCCGAATAAGGACATGCATCCCAAGCTCACATTTCTCACGGCCTTTTTCTAGATAGATGGTTTCATGATCGGTGGAAATGCCAGACTCGATATATGCCTTTAGCTTGGGGCCTGTTGCTAGGGGATAATGTCCGTCGATGGGTTTCCCTGCTTTTTTTGCGGCTTCTATTTTGCGCATAACTTCCGGATCTTTATTTAAGACTCCGGGGTAATTCATCATCTCTGCCAAGAAGTGTAGATCCTCTCGTTCCAACAAACGAGCGGTTTCGTCTGCGTCTATGATCGCACCGGAGGTTTCCATAATCGTAGCCGGTACGCAAGATGGGACACCGAACCATGTGTAGAAAGGAATCCCTTTCGCGTTGTCGAGCATATATTCGACTCCTTCGGTACCCATTACATTCGCTATCTCATGAGGGTCCGCCACGGCACCGATACTGCCATGGCGTACGGCTGCGTGAATGAATGCCGCAGGGGTTACCATGCTACTCTCTATATGGACATGCGCGTCAATAAAGCCGGGGAGGAGGTAAGATCCCTCATCTTGTCCGGTAGGGATTACCTTTCCGATATGCCCGTTTAGGATTGAAATCTCTGCCCCGAAGGTGCGCCTGTTGATTATATCTACCAGATTTCCTCGTATAACCAGTGTTTTAGCTTCATTCATTTGAATATCTCCTTTAATATGTTTCACGTGGAACATTTCGTGTTTTATCTTCCGAGCAGTACCAAAAGGATGTTGATGTCGCTAGGGGAAATACCCGGGATGCGGCTCGCTTGAGCGATCGTGTCGGGGTCTATCCGGGTCAATTTCTGGCGGGCTTCCGTAGATAAAGACTGGATAGAATTGTAATCGAATTTACCCTTGATCCGGATATTCTCTAAGCGGTTTATCTTGTCCGCTATGATTTGCTCTCGTTTGATGTAGCCGCTATACTTAATCAATATCTCGGCGGCCTCGATGATCTCTTCCTTACGAGAGGCCGGGACTTTGTCCAGCTCCGCACGAAGGGCCGGAACTAGATCCGCTAGGTTCTCCAAGGTAGTCTGCGGACGGAGTACGACATCGAATAATTTGCAACCATGGGATAGGGGGGCTGTGCCCAGTTTCTCCAAACCGCTATTTATATATTGAGGCTTTACGGAGTAGGTCTCCGCAAAACGGATGATAGCGTCACGGCTCTCTTTTTTCTCTCGCAGTAAATCGTAGCGGTCTTGTTTGGCCAATCCCATTTGGTAGGATTTCTCGGTGAGTCGCATATCCGCGTCGTCTTGGCGCAGTAAGATGCGGTACTCCGCACGAGAGGTAAACATACGGTAAGGCTCGTCTACGCCTTTTGTTACCAAATCATCGATAAGGACACCGATATAAGCCTCATCCCTTCCGAGGATAAAAGGTTGTCCGCCGTGGCAATTGATGTGGGCGTTGATACCCGCTACCAAACCTTGTCCGCCGGCTTCCTCGTATCCGGTAGTCCCGTTGATCTGTCCGGCGAAGAAAAGATTTCGGATTTGTTTGGTCTCCAAATTGTGTCTTAGCTGAGTCGGGTCGAAGAAATCGTATTCAATCGCATATCCGGGACGATAGATTTGCACGTCACGGAAAGCGGGGATCGCTTGGAGCGCACGAAGCTGGATATCCAAGGGTAGGGAAGAGGAGAAGCCATTTAGGTAGTATTCCTGCGTGGTCTCGCCTTCCGGCTCTAGGAATAGTTGATGCTGCGTCTTGTCGGCGAACGTCACGATTTTCGTTTCGATACTAGGACAATAACGGGGACCGATACTTTTGATCTGTCCATTATAAAGAGGAGAGTCGGGGAGACCTTCCCGTAATATATCGTGGCAAGTCTCGTTCGTAAAGGTAGTCCAGCAACTCAATTGTTTTAATTTACGATGACTGGTATCCATGTAGGAGAACTTATGGAAATCGTTCTCCCCCGGTTGTTCCTCCATTTCATCGAAGTGAACGCTCCGGCCATCGATACGGACCGGTGTTCCGGTTTTCATGCGATCTGTTTGGATACCTAAAGAGATAAGTTGCTCGGTAAGTCCGGTCGCCGCAGGCTCGGCGATACGTCCGCCCCGTATCTGGGTTCTTCCGATATGAAGCAGGCCGTTTAGGAAGGTCCCGTTCGTAAGCACCACCGCTCCGGCACGGAATACGACATTCATTCCCGTACGAACGCCGCAGACTTGTCCATGCTCGATAATCAGTTCTTGAACCATGTCCTGCCAGATGGATAGATTCGGCATATTCTCCAGTATGCCCCGCCAGCAATCGATAAAACGGGCACGGTCGCTTTGGGCACGCGGGCTCCACATGGCCGGTCCTTTGCTACGGTTTAACATACGGAATTGGATAGCGGTCTGGTCGGTCACGATTCCCATATATCCGCCTAGCGCGTCGATCTCTCGTACGATCTGTCCTTTGGCGATTCCCCCGACTGCCGGGTTACAACTCATCTGGGCGATCTTGTTCATGTCCATCGTGATCAAAAGCGTCTTTGATCCTAGATTCGCCGCGGCGGCGGCGGCTTCACAGCCGGCATGTCCTGCGCCTACTACTATTACGTCGTAATTGAAAGTCATTTTTATTCCCTTTTATTTTACGCGAAGATAGTGAGTGTTCGTGAAAGAATTCGTTTATATTTGTATAATAAATACATACATTGTTTTCAGGTTTAACGAACTAAAGATTTAAGCTGCTATGAATTCTATTCAATGCCGTATCCTTGTTTTCTTTGTTTTACTGACCTCTTGCTTCAGTCCGGTTTGTGGGAAAGATAAGAAACCTCGTCAAGCGATCGAGAAGTTATCGATCGATGGTCCCTATCTATTGAAAGCGGATGATGGTAGTATGCGTGCGATATTTGTAGATGGGAAGGGCCGGTTATTGGATAAGCATTATAAAAGTATACCTACCACCTTTTCATTCGAGGTGTTTTCCGATAACGGAGAGAGATTGTTTCCGGTAACCATACACTCCGTCTCTCGTCCGAAATGGAAAGATGTGCAACCAGAGAAGACGTTTGTTCTTTCAGATCCACATGCGAACTGGTCTTGTTTCGCCTCCTTGTTAAAGGCGGGAAAAGTGATCGATGCGGACTATAATTGGATTTTCGGGACTAACCAATTGGTAATAATCGGTGACGTCTTTGACCGGGGCGTGGATGTACTCCCTATCTATTGGTTGATCTACAAATTGGAGAAAGAAGCGGAGGATGCCGGTGGAAAAGTGACTTTCTTAATCGGAAATCATGAGACCATGGTTCTGGGAAATGATTTGCGATATACGAAGAAGAAATATACTCAATTGGCGGATACTTTAGGAATGACCTATCCGGAGCTTTGGCAGAAAAGCGAGTTGGGACATTGGTTGAAAACTCGTAACTCTATACAAGTGGTCGGAGATAACCTGTTTGTCCATGCTGGGTTGAGCAAGGAGTTTTTAGACCGGAATTACGATATCCCTACCGTGAATGAGATCGTGAGCGATGGTCTCTTCTTGACGAAAAAAGAACGTAATATAGATAAAGGCTCCGATCTTTCTTTTATGTTCGCTACGTATGGACCGATCTGGTATCGGGGTATGGTACGTAGCGCGGATAAGTATCATCCGCTAGACCGGGATGATTTGCGGAAAATATTAGAGAAATATAATGTGAACCGCATCTTTGTAGGTCATACCATTTTCGATGATATCACGACTTTCTATCATTATAAAGTGATTGCCGTGAATGTCGATAATCAAGAAAACAAGGAGAAGGAACGAGGCCGTGGCGTCATGATCGAGAAAGACGGCTCTATGTTTGTCGTATATGATTCGGGAAAACAGGAACCGTTGTTGATCGAGTAATATTTGGTGCTTGAGCTGTCAAGGCTGCTACCATCATGGTGGAGGAAGAAGTGCCTCCCCTAATGTGAAGTAATGAGATAGGGAGTGCAACTTTTATGTATCTTAAATCATCTATAAATATAGATATGTTTTAAATGTAGGAGTTATGAAAAAAGTTGTATTACTGTTTATCTTGTTTGTTTTCTCTTTGTCGCGAGCCGATGCTCAAGAGTTCCATTTTATTCCTAGGATTGGCTTGAATTTGGCAAATACTTATCCCGAAAGTTTTGCGGACATGCGTCCGGGGTTAAATATTGGTGTGGCGGAGGAAATACGTTTTAGTAAACTGTTTGCTTTAGAACCGGGTGTTTATTATTCTATGCAAGGTTATCAAAAAGAAAACGCTAAAGGCGAGACAGCCCGGCTAAAGGCAGATTATTTAAATATTCCTATTTACGCTAAATTTTATTTGTATCGAGGATTCCATCTTTTCGCGGGCCCACAAGTTGGCTTTAATGTAAGGGCGAAAGCTTCGAATTATATTTTCGTCTCGGGTCCTACTCCGGTGCACCAGAGCGAGTACGATTTCTCCGGTGATAAAAAAGAAGAGATCCGGAATTGTGATTTCTCCGTTTCAATGGGGTTTGGCTATACCTTTGACATGGGATTAGTCATCTCCGCCAATTATAATTTAGGATGTACTCATTTCTTTAAGGAGCCGGAATACTCATTAGGTGGAAGCAATCATTTTAGGGGAAAAGATCATAATGGGGTTATTCAATTCAATCTAGGATGGCGTTTCTGATCTCCAGTAAATCGTGAATTAAGAGAGATCGCTTGTTCCTCGTTCAGCCTTGCGGCATGGCTACGTAGGCAATGAACTGCTTTCGGGCATTGCTCGTCCGTGGCGTAGCAATACGTGTAATCGTAAGGTATGTCTTCTGTTTTCATATTTGTGTTTTTGGGATTGATCGATGTTTTATCCCCGACATTCCTCCGGCAAGATCGCTAACGCTCTGTTCTCGTTCTCCTCCATGATCTCCCGCTCGCCGGGGCCTTTGTCGTTGATACCGCAAAGATGCAGGATGCCGTGGATGATGGTACGGTGGAGTTCCTCGTTATAATCCGTGTGGAATGTCTCGGCGTTTGTCCTGACCGTATCGAGGCTGATAAACAGGTCACCCGAGATCTTATTTCCTTCCGTATAATCGAAGGTGATGATATCCGTGTAATAATCGTGTTGGAGATATTGGCGGTTTACCTCCAATATCTTCTCGTCGGAACAGAAGATATAGCTGATATCTCCCGTTTTCTTTCCGTATGTCTCGGCCACTGCCTTGACCCAGCCGCTAACCGCTCTTTTCTTGATTGCCGGAAGCTCGATATCTTCGGCGTAATATGCTATTGCCATAAGGTCTATTTATCGTATTGAAATTTCGTTACAAATGTAATCATTCGATTTTAAATAGATTCATTTCAAATCTATTGATTGCATAGAATGTTAAAAGAACAGATAAGCCATCGCTATCGCCGCTATCGCCCCGGCCAGATCCGCTAACAAGGCGCATTGTACTGTATAGCGGGTATTACGGATACCTACGCTACCGTAGTAAAGAGCAACTACATAGAATGTCGTATCGCAAGAGCCCTGAACGATGGATGACAGGCGACCGACGAAAGAGTCCGCTCCATACGTGTTCATGGCGTCCAGCATCATGCCCCTAGCCCCGCTCCCGCTTAACGGTTTCATCAACATGGTAGGCAGCGCTTCCACGAAATCCGTGTTGAGCCCTATCGAAGCAATGCCGAAACGAACGCCTTGTATGATGAAATCCATCGCTCCGGAAGCCCGGAAGACACCGATACCTACTAGGATAGCTACCAGATAAGGAATAATCGTTATAGCAGTCTGGAAACCTTCTTTCGCCCCTTCTATAAAAGCATCATATACATTGATCTTTTTACGCATGCCGCTGATGATAAATCCGCAGATAATGGTAAAAAGAAGCGTGTTGGCGAATAAAGTCGAATACAAGGAAACTTGCTCCTGTTCCATCGAGTTGAATAACCATACCAGGCCTCCGATAAATAACCCCAGTCCCCCGAAAAACAGGATTAGGTTCCGTTGGAGGATATTGATCTTCTGCCGTACGCAAACCGCTAAAATAGCGACTAGGGTTGATGTGAATGTAGCAAGCATGATCGGCAGGAATACGTCTGATGGATTCGCCGCTCCTAACTGCGCCCGGTACATCATGATGGTGATCGGGATCAAGGTCAGTCCCGAGGCATTGATGCATAAGAACATCACCATGGAGTTGCTGGCGGATTCTTTATTCGGGTTTAATTCCTGTAACTGTTGCATGGCTTTCAATCCCATTGGCGTGGCGGCATTATCCAGTCCCAGTAAATTTGCCGATAGGTTCATGAAGATAGAACCGGTCACGGGATGGTCTCTTGGGATATCCGGGAAAAGCTTGCTGAATACGGGAGCCGCCAATCGTGCGAACGCTTGTATCACCCCCCCCTTCTCTCCGATCTTCATGATGCCCAGCCAAAGCGACAAGATCCCCGTTAATCCTAACGAAATCTCGAAACCCGTCTTGGCCGAGGCGAAAGAAGCGTTGATAATCTCGGTAAAAACAGCGGTATCCCCACCTATGACCAATTTACCGATAGCCACTACAAAAGCGATTAAGAAAAAAGCGATCCAAATATAGTTTAGTACCATAATAAATATATATTGGTCACAAATTTAGGAATTAATTGCCAATTGATTTGTATTTTTGCTTTTTGAATAACAAATAGATCCAAGATGAAGATATTAGTGACATACGACATGTTCCGCGAGGGATTTACCGAGTTGGAAAGTAAGTACGAGGTAACCTTTCCCGAAGGAAGAGATTTTACGTATGAGGAGGTTTTCGAGATGATACCGGAGTACGATGTGCTCTGCTCCATGTTCGATTTCCCGGTAAACAAAGAGTTGATCGACCATGCGTCGAAATTGCGGCTGATCGCTAACTACGCCGTTGGTTATAATAATATCGATGTGGCCTACGCCCTCGAGAAAGGCTTGACGGTGGCGAATACGCCTGATCCTGTCACGGCCCCTACCGCCAATATCGCTTTAGGCTTGATGCTGGATACCGCCCGGCGTATCACGGAATGTGATCGTAAGCTGCGTACGCTTGGTAAGGATATGAAGGTCGGTGTACTGGAGAACCTCGGTATGCCGGTTACCGGACAGACCTTGGGCATTATCGGTATGGGACGTATCGGCAAGGCCTTGGCGAAACGGGCGAATGCTTTGGGCATGGATGTGATCTACCACAATCGCCGTCAGCTTTGCATCGAGGACGAGACCAAATTGAATGTTACCTACGTCTCCAAGGAAGAGCTTCTGGCGAAAGCCGATTTCGTATCCTTGAACGCCCCTTACACCCCCGATACCTATCACATCATCGGCGAGGAGGAGTTCAAGCAGATGAAACCTTCCGCTATCTTGATCAACACGGCCCGCGGTCCGTTGGTAGACGAGCATGCCTTGGTAAAAGCCTTGCGGGAAGGTACGATTCATGGTGCCGGTCTGGATGTATTCGAGTTTGGAGACTATCCTCTCCCCGAGTTATTGGAAATGGACAACGTGGTATTAACCCCTCATATCGGCACCCAGACGATGGAAACCCGTATCATTATGGCACGCACGGTATGCAACAACGTGATCGGGTTCTTGGAGGGCGATCGTCCCGTATCACGGGTACTCCGGCCATGACGGCGGCGTTTATCCTATCCGAGCTACAGTCGGTCGGTACACCCGAGAAGGCGGTTCATTTGAGCCGTTTTTTCAAGACTGGTCCCGGTCAATATGGCGAGGGCGATCAGTTTCTCGGGGTGGTTGTCCCGCAAACCCGCAGCATAGCGAAGGCTAATAAGGCGACTCCTTTCGATGAGCTGCAGCTGTTGCTGGATAGTCCGTGGCATGAGGCACGTCTATGTGCCTTGCTGATTTTGGTCTATCGTTTCCAGGATCGGAAAGTGATGCCGGAAGAGCGGGAAGCCATCTTCCGATTCTATCTGAAGAATATGCGGCGTTGCAATAACTGGGATTTGGTAGACTTGACCTGTCGGGATATCGTCGGCGAGTATTTGGTGGACAAAGATCGTTCCCTCCTCTACCGTTTGGCGGAAAGCGAGAATTTATGGGAACAACGGATCTCGATCGTCTCTACGTGGGCATTTATCCGTCGGAATGATTTTGGGGATACCTTGGAGTTATCCGAACGGTTGATCGGTCATAAACACGATTTGATGCATAAGGCGGTTGGGTGGATGCTGCGTGAGGTCGGCAAAAAGGAGCGGCAGACGCTTACCGATTTCTTGGAACGCAACGCTACTCGTCTTCCTCGTACGGCGCTTCGTTACGCTATCGAGCATTATCCGGAACCCGAGCGGCAATATTTTCTAAAGAAGAAATAACATGGATACAAAGACCATCTCTTTACTTCGTGAATGGGCGAAAACGTACAATACGGAATCGTTTATCAAGGATGATCCGGTTCGATTCCCCCATCGGTTTACGGAGAAACGGGATATTGAGATATCGGCTTTCCTGACGGCGTGGATCTCTTACGGTCGCAGGGCGCATATTCTCCAAAAAGCGGAAGAGCTACACCGGCTGATGGGCGAAAGTCCTTACGAGTTTATCCGTACCGGAGAGACTTCTTTCGCTCCCCTACGGAACCGCCCGGTTCGCGGGCGGGATACCTTTTACCGTTTTTATACCTATCATGATCTGCATCTCCTTTGTTGTCGCCTAAAGGATATATACGATACCTACGACTGTATGGAAGACGCTATGGCCGCCGCCGGTCCTTGCGAAGATCCTATCTTGCGGTTGCGACAACTTTTTGCTGATCTCAATGGCATTCCGGTCTTGCACGGGACTTCCGCTTGTAAGCGTCTGGCGATGTTCTTGCGTTGGATGGTGCGTACGGATGGTACCGTCGATCTCGGTATCTGGAGAACAGCCGTGCATCCCCGCCAATTAATCATCCCGTTGGATACGCATGTGCACCAGATCTCCTTGCGCTTGGGCTTGACAGGCCAAAAAACCGCTACCCTTCGTACGGCCCGTGAGATAACGGACGCATTGGCGAAAGTCTTCCCCGATGATCCTTGTCTGGGGGATTTCGCCTTATTTGGCTACGATATAAATCAAGAATAAAAAGATATGGAAGAAAAGAAGATAAATAACATCTCGTCTGTTTGCGTGTATTGCGCGTCCAGCACGAAGATTCCCTTGGTTTATTTTGACGCCGCCAAGGAATTGGGGCGTCTTTTGGGGGAGCGAAAACTACGGGTAGTCAATGGTGCTGGGAATATCGGTTTGATGTGCGCTGTCTCCGACGCTGCGTTAGCGGCTGGTGGAACGGTAACGGGCGTTATCCCCCATTTTATGGTGGAGCAGGATTGGTATCATAAAGGCTTGACCGAGTTGATTGAGGTCGAGACGATGCACGAGCGTAAACAGCTCATGGCAAACCTCTCGGATGCGGTGATCGCCCTTCCCGGTGGATGCGGTACATTAGAGGAACTTCTGGAGATCATCACTTGGAAACAACTCGGTCTCTACCTCAATCCGATCGTAATCCTCAATATTAATCATTACTATGATCCCTTGTTGGAACTTTTGAGGAACGCCATGAACGAGAATTTCATGCGTCCCCAGCACGCCAAGATGTGGGCGGTAGCCGACACGCCGGAAGAAGCTATCCGTCTCATCCACGCCGAGCCGAAATGGGACGCAAGCCTTCGGAAGATCGCGGCGATTTAATACTATTAGGCGAAAGGAGACGCAGCACGCTACGTCTCTACAATTAAAAATGAATATGATAATGAAAAAACTAGGTTTATTAATGATGTTGTTGCTCCTGTCAAGGATCGCTTTGTTCTGCCAGGCACAGACGGCGGGTATCGAGGAGAAGGAAGTGCTTAGGAATGAAGATGTGATTTTCCATCAGATTGATGAGCATACATGGTTTGGAACAGGTCATTTAATGGCGAACGAGAGCCTGTATCTGGTCGAGGGAGAAACGAAAGCGATCTTGATTGATGCCGGAACAAAGATCAAGGATTTGGATAAGCTCGTGGCTTCCATCACGGATAAGCCGGTTACGCTGGTCGCCACGCATGTGCATCCGGACCATACAGGCTCGGCTATCGATTATTTCCCGGAGATTTATATCAATCCGGCTGATACAATAGGTATACCGGAATTTATGCCGAATTATAAAGGCAAAGTTTGTTTCCTTGAAGACGGTGAAATCCTAGATTTAGGTGGGCGTATCCTAGAGATAGTCTTTACTCCCGGGCATACTCCCGGCTCAACCACTTTTGTGGATAAGGATGCCGCTTATGGTTTTAGCGGCGATTCGTTCGGCTCCGGTAATCTATTGCTGGGAGTTGACTTCTCTACGCTCATATCTACTTGTAAGAAGATGAGTGCGGTGATCGAGAAATATGATATCAAATACCTCTACCCCGGACATTATTTCGGAATGAGCAAGGAAACCCCTCAACGGGTAAAGGATCTAATCACGATGAGCGAGGAGATCTTATCCGGTAAAGCGCAAAGCGAGCCTAACCCCAGCGGCCTGATGGGGTTAGACCGAATATACACGAAGTATGGTGTCCGTATAAATTATAAAGAAGAAAGTATGAAATGAGGGGACCTTTAGATTCTGAACCCGATTTCACTGATAATCTTCAATTCAAGCAATTTCTCCAATATTAATCTATCCATATGAGAGTAAGCGGTTTTTCCGTGTGCTAACTTATATACACGGAAGCCGCTGACATTGAATTCTTTCCCTAATTGATCATACAAGCTTTTCTTGTTTGTCTTAAACCAGTAATTAAATAAGTTCTTCATAATCCGACTTTTGTAATTATCTTTCATTGTACGTTGTTAAAGAGCGTATTTTTACCTACCAGAATTGTAAGTGATGAAAACGAATAGCTAAAACGATCGTTTATATTAGCCAAAAAGTTTGTTTGATGAAGTATTGGTAAAAGATGAATCTCTTATTTTGTGAAAGTGCTGAATAACTTTTAGTTGAATCGCATTTTTGGTCTCAAAAGAATTTCATATATTTGCGGCATGAAAGGGTAAAAAAACGACTAGTTGAAACGATGGTTTAAGCTAGTCGTTTTAAAGAAGCACTTAGGAATGAAGATGTGCTTTTCCATCAGATTGATGAGCGTACATGATTTGGAACAGGAAATTTAATAGCAAACGAGAGCCCGTATCTAGCCGAGGGAGAAACGAAAACGATCTTGACTGATGCAGGCCAATAGTAGCCTATATATTTATTATAGGTAAAGGTGGAATAGCCCCCTCCTTCATGCATGCATCCCCACTGTCACCCTCTTGGCATTCGTAATCGGTTTGGGTAAGCCCTTTATAGAGAGGAGTGCATATCTATGATTGCGATATCTTCTTTTCCCATCATGGCCAATAATGTGCTGCAATTTGAGGCGTATCCGGATGTGTAGGTTATCGTATACTTATTTTTAAGGTAGGCTTATTGTATATTTCCATATACGCTCTTGTTTCCTGTCGTGTGATTCAGTAAAAACATGTACGTGTTTCCCGAAAAACATGTACGACTTTTTCCAAAAACACGTACGTGTTTTTGGAAAGTATAATTGTCTTTTTAAGGTGTTTATGTTCAATGATTTATATAAGAACATTATTTACGTGCTTATTGTCTAGGATTTGCCTTGGGATACGTATGCTCTAAATAGACTCCGGATACTGAAAATCGGGTGGGAAAAGTAAACAGGGATCGTTGGCAAACTTACCAGCGATCCCACTAAATCCCTATTATAATTTCGCTTGATTCACTTGCGGCGTGCGGATACCCGGTTTCAATTCTCCGTTGATGATAGTTAACCGGCCATCTTGGATAACCGCTCCCGCTCCGGCACGGGCCAACTGCTCATATTCGCCCAGATCGCTCCATGCTTTCGTGGATAGGTCGTATTGAAGTAAGGTGGTATTGAATTGGTACCATTCTACCGGATGGTGCATATAGGCCTTGGCTTCCGCTTGCAGGCGGGTAATGGCCGCTGAATCTCGCATCGCCTCCGCTTTCGCTAAATGGATCGGGCGGGCGATGGCGGCTAGGAAACAATCGTAGTTCACACCTCCCATAAATAAGATTTTATCCGTTTGGAAAGTCACGGCACAGCCTCCTGTTAGGGTACGGTTCGTTCCGTCCTTAAACGGGGGAAGAACGGTCTCTTGTTGCCAGGTAAAAGTTGCCGGGTCGAATACCAATACATCCGTTGGGACGATCGGTTCCTCTTCGTTTAGGATGGGCTGGAAGCCTCCGGCTAGATAGATACGTGTGCCGTTGGGACTTTCTCCGGTCGCTAATACCGGCTGTACACGGGCTGCTCCCGGGAAGTCCGGTAGTTGTTCCCATCCCTTTTCGATATTCGCTAGGTTGAGGCGTAAGAAGGTATGGCAGGGCTGTCCGTTCTCATTTCCCCCTGCTACGTAAATCTCCTGTCCGGTAAAAGCGGCCGAGAGATTATCCATTGGAGACGGTAAGGAGGGTAAGGCGCAAACCGCTACCTCTCCTTTCGTGGGGTTATAGGAGATGCGGGAGACCTCTACCAAGGAAGAATCACTGTTGTTTCCTCCGATGCAAACGATACCTTCCGGGGTGGAAACCGTAGCGCCGTAGGCGACGGGACGAGGCAGTCGGCCGATCTCTTTCCAGCCTTCAGGAAGAAGGACGAATATCTCGCTATAATATCGCTTGGCTCCTCCCTCGGTGACGGGTTTGTCCGGAAAGTTGCAACCTCCGGCAACGATCAATACGCCGTTATGGATGCCGGCGAACGGGGCGGAAACGCCAAGGGAAGCCGTATCGGCTGCTCCCGGTAGATCCGGTAATTTTGTCCAGTTTATCATGGTGTTCTGTTTTTTAGATACAGGCTGGCCGCATCCCGCTACGCAGAGTAGCAGGAGGAACAGCCAACCGGTGATTTGTTGTTTATTATGCATAGCTTATTCTTTTATTGCCCGGAACGTAGAGGCCGGCATGCCCGCCTCGTTTACAAGATTCGCTCTCGTGAAGGGTTGCCAGCCGTAGCGTACCAGCTTCGGGTGAGTCACTTGATCGTTCCACACCTTTACTTTCCCGTTCTCTACCACGGCTTGCGCCGGATAGTAAAGTCCTTCCTGCTCGGCGATCTCGAATGTACGGATGGGGTCCCCATCGGAAGTTCTCAAGCCCTTTGCGTAATCGAAAGTGATATAGGCGGCGTTATCGGTAAACGTTGCGTTGCGGAACAAAGGGCCGGATGGGATTACGTTATGTCCGTAAGTCTTGTTCAAGGCCCAATGTGCCAGTCGTTCGCCAATCTCTTTTTTTCGGGTAGGGTGAACGTTTAAAGAATCCCCGCGATCGCTACTAACAGCCATACCCGTATTCGATATGGTTTGCGCTAGGCGGCGTTGGCTGTCCCTGAACCAAGTCCAACTCGGGCGGTCTATGCTGGATAGTTGGACATAGTAGAAAGGCAGGTCTGCGTTCCAATTCTGGCGCCAGCTGTTCACCAATAACGGGAATAATCGTTCGTGTACTTCCATATTATGGGCGTTCGATTCTCCTTGGTACCAAATAATCCCTTTGATGGGATATCGATGAAGGGGTTGGATACCCGCCTCGAACAGATAACAAGGCTCATACGGATGGCGTTGGAGCGGGTTGGACGCTTGTTTGATGTTTAAGGCCGCCCGTTCACGTACCCAATCTTGGATAAAGTCGTTCTTCGTCCAATCCTGTAAGATATCCGGAAACTCGAATTCCAGTGTTTTCCGGTCGATCCATGCCTCCGTAGGCGAGCCGCCAACAGCGTTCAATATCAATCCTACGGGTACTTGTAAGCTATCGGCCAGCATACGCCCGAAGGCAAATCCTATGGCCGAGAAGCGTGCGGTATTCTGCGTGTCGCATACTTCCCATTGGGCGTCGTGGTAATATTGCAGGCGGTTCAATGAATCCAGTACGGAAGCGTCCCATTCCACGGCGTAGGTCTCCCAGCGGGGCTTTAGGTCGAATAAACGGATTTGCGAGTGTTGTTTCGCGTAATCCAATTGTTGCTGTTGTTCTTCCTTTACGCTCTCGTTTACCCGGAACGCCATGTTGGATTGTCCGGAGCATAGCCAGACTTCCCCGGCTACTACATCCCGATAGTTCAGCGTGCGGCTGGGGGTAGAAACCGTTAAGGTATAGGATTTCCCGCTTACCCGCAAGGGATCGAGCGTGACAGTCCATTTCCCGTTCGTACCGGCTACGGTCTCCTTCCTTTGTCCGGCGAGGGTAACGGTTACTTTCTCCCCTTGGTTGGCGATGCCAGATATAGGAAGCGGTTGATCCCGTTGCAAGACCATCCGGTCCGAATAGATGGCAGGAAGCTGTAATCCTCCGTAATCGCCGGTTAGCGCCCCATAAACGGTGCGGGCCAAGATACCGGCACCTTCAGCGTTGGGATGCAATGCGTCGGGCAATAGATCCGGACGGTCATATAATCCTTCCTGCAAATCGACCAAGGTCGCGCCGGCTATCCGGGCGATTTCTTCGATAAGCGCTTGCTCCATCCAGTACCAGTCTCTTGTACCGGATTTAAAACGAGGATGGCGGTGAGATATCGGAGTCATACGGCAAACCCATACCTTGCATTTCGGATTGGCTTTCCGGAAGGATTCGATCAAGGAAAGATAATCCCGAACGAAGTCGTCCCGGTAATTCGGCCATGCCCGAGGGTCCGTATCGTTCAATCCCAGATGGATGATCACGTAATCCCCGGCAAACCTCAGTGCCTTTTGATACGCCTCTTGTTGGGTATAAGGACGATATCCCTTGTTTAATAAAGTAGCCCCGCTATGCCCGAAGTTCTCCACTTCGTAGGCATCTCCAAGCATCTGTTGCAATTGGGCCGGGTAGCAGTTTGTTTCCCTGTTCTCGATTCCGTAGCCGTAGGTCACGCTATTACCTACGCAAGCCACCTTGATTCTTTGCGCTTGCCCCATGAGAGCGAAAGCGAGGAAGATGGATAAGATTCCTATTATTTTTCTCATTTCATTCAACCGAATTAGACGTTATTTAAGTTGTTTATCCGGAGAGTAAACCAGTCCTTCCACCGCTTTCTCTCCATCCGGGGTGACGCAAACGAACGTAAACATCCATTTCACCAGACGGACCTCGGGGGTATTGAACGTACCGACCGGAAGCTTCATGAACACCTTGTTCCAGCCTTTTCCCAGATGGACCGGGGTTGGTTTACGGCTTACGCAGTTCTCGTTCCCCAGTGGGATCTCATTGGACTTCTCCCGGTGGGTAGCGGTCCATACGGGGGGCGTTATCTCTTGATCATTTACCCAGATACGGCTCTCTTTATAATCCCATTTCCCTTGTGAGGGAGGAAGATCCATCTCCGAGCGCCCGTAATTCTGGAATTCGATCCACGCCCCTACGTCTTGCGTCTTGGGCGAATAGATCCAAGTCCATGCGTAAGCGGTATGATTCGGCTGCGGGTCCTTATAGACACCGGGAACCAGCGGTCCCCAGACATGGCGCAGGTAGATTCCGGCACCGATGGCGTCGTGCGTACCGTAATTTTTCCCTTCATAGGTATATTGCGCTTGAAGCGACTTTTCCGGAGGGAAAGAACGGGTCAGTTCCCCATCATTCGGGAAAGGGTCGGTGATACGCCATCTCACGTTGGTTTGCTTGACGTAGGCGAACGGGTATCCTTGGAAATGATGTTCTTTATGCCATAACATCCGCCGCTCAAAATCGACAAATGCCTTATGCTCCTCGTTATCGGGATCGATAGGCAGCATCGTTCCGTTCTTATCGAAATATTGATAGCCGCCGCCCAACCAAGAACGTTCGGCGATCGCTAATAGATTCGGATACAAATTATTCTCCCGGATCAATTTGTCCTCCGGCTGTACGACCCGGTCGTGCCATACGGCAAGGATCGTACCCGCCAAATCATGGCTTCCTTGCGGTTCATTGTAAATACGGCTGGTGTATAAGCCGATCAAGTCGGCGAACGTATCAAAATGGTTGATATAATGGAAACGGGAGTCGATCGCAGGAATGCCCGGTCGCGCTTTTCCCCGGTAACTCCACATTTGCTCCATGTCGATCTCACCCGGTTTGTACTTCCATCCCGGGTTCCAAGAGATCACTTGTTTCCCTTTCGCACGGATATAAGCGACCATCTCGGGTACGAACTTCGGATTGGTAAACTTTACCTCGTCCGTACCGATATGTAAGTAAGGAACCTCCTCGAATACCTCGCAAACCTCATCCATCAATAGTTTTAAGATCGCCATACCCTCCTTGCTCTGCATATCATGACGGAACGCCCGGATGAAAGCGTCGCTATGCCCCGGCATATCGATCTCCGGGATCAATAGTACGTTATGCTCCTTGCAAAAGCGAACCAGCTCCTTTGCCTCCTCGATCGTGTAATATTTTCCGGGCATACGGCTCATATTGCAGCTGTCGTTCAGCATCGGAAAGATCTTGCTCTCCAGACGCCAAGCTTGGTTCTCCGTGAGATGCCAATGAAATACGTTCATCTTGTAGCGGGAAAGTACCTCGATCTCCCGTTTCAGTTCTTCCATGGAGATATAGCTCCGCCCCACGTCTTGCATGAATCCTCGTGTGCGGAAAGCGGGCCAGTCGGTGATCTCGCAGCCTTGGATGGAATATCGCTTCCCTTGCCGCTCGGTCAGTTGGCGCAAGGTTTGTATCGCCCAATAAGCTCCTTGCTCGGATACCGCCCGGATGGTTATCCCCCGGGAAGAGACGCTTAGTTGATAAGCCTCCTCGGAGTTGAGGGGGATTCCGTCCAATTTGTCAACCAAGGAAACCTCTATCTTGTATCGGCTGTCCGGTTGGACGCTTACCGGCAGCTCCTCCAAGAATTCCATTAGGATGGAACGGAGTTTCCCTTCGGAAGAAACCGCGATTTCCTTCGGATGGAACGAAGCGTTTGTCCGGACGTATTTTTGGGGCAAGGGCAATAAAACAGGATTCCGGGCCTGTAAAGACCCGGAAATGCCTATATATACAATAAGAATAAGATTCAGTATTGATCTCATAGATTGTTTCTCTAAGGAATAAGATCTGTTAGCTTAATGGCTTGGAAGGTCATATGCGCCACGCTTGACTCGTAGAAGATTCCAACCGTTTCCTTATCGATCATGGAGAGACAGGAATATCCCCAGCCTTCGGCCTCGTCTAATAAGACTTGATGCTCCGTAGGCCAAGTAAGTCCGCCGTCCAGACTCGCCTTGATCGTGATATGATTACGCCCTTTTGTCGTATTCGGGTTGGAGAAGAGTAAAAGGTCTTTGCCGGTGATGTTGTCTTTGGCGTTTACCTTGATCAAGCTGGCCATACAAACGGGTTCCTGCAAGGCACTGCGGCTGGAAGGATGCTCTGTCCATGTCTTGCCTAAATCTTTTGTCGTGGCTACGGCACGGCTACCGCCCCGGTTATCGCGCATATTTAGCATCAATACGCCCGGCTCTACCTCGGCAACTTGTGCCTCCGTGGTATTCGTGCGGGCTAAGTTATGCAGGTGCCATGTTTTCCCGCGGTCTTTGCTATACATAATGCCGGCGTTGGGCACACGGGTAGCGTCGATAAACTGGATCGGGAAGACCAAGGTACCGTCTTGCATCGTGATGCCTCGTCCCGGGCCTTGCAATAGGAAATACCAAGACGGGTCTTTTACTTGAGACGTGATGTTGATCGGTTCGCTCCACGTCTTACCATCGTCTTCGCTTTTCACGAGCATAAGTTGGGCGGTCTCGTCCGGTGTCATTCCCGGCATGGAGTTCCACCAAGCCCGTTCGTTACCCATACCATGCGTCCATGCGGCTACTACCCAGATCGTATTGGTCTTTTCGTCTACCAAGATCGATGGGTCTCCCACGCCGTTTTGTCCGTGGGGCAGGCCATCCGTTTGTTTGAAAGTCATGGCTACTCGCATCGGTTCCCAAGTTTGTCCCTTATCGGTACTGCGGCTTACTCCGATATCGATTTTCTCTTGCAGGTCCACGCTGCTATTATAGCGAATATCGTAGACTCCGAGTAATGTTCCGTTATTCGTCGTCACTAATCCCGGGATGCGGAAGGCCGCCGATCCGTCATCCCCGGCTTGGCGTACGCCGATACCTACATGGCGTTCGTCCACCTTTCCTTTCCAAGTGATGTCGATCGGTTTGTTGTTGATCTGGGCGTTAGGTATCGTGGTCGCTACTTTTGCCAATAAGGAAGTCTCAGGCTTCATCTGGATACTTACCCAGAAATAGTTGATGCCTTTAAGCATCGGTTGCTTAGAGGTTAGTTTTACCGTGCGCGACAAGGGGGCGGTAACCTCATCTTGCCGTACGGAATAAGATTCAAGAGCCTTACGGGTATTTCCCGGTATATGGCTGGATATGTACGTAACGGGACTGAAATGTTCCCCTTTACGGGATGGAGCTTCCACTCCGCTATAAAATAGACGTATCGCTTGGATGTCCGACAGATTGACATTGTCTCCGATCTGTATCGTGATCTCGTTTAATACATCCCCTTTTTGGGCCGGTATCCGCATCTCGTAAAGTACATTGTCGATCCGGTCTATCAAGATGGGGATTTGTTGCTCTCGCACATAAAGACTGTCTGCCGCAAAAGCCGTTTGTACGATGAAAAGAAGGCAGAAATACAGGAAAGTTTTTTTCATGATGTTTTTTGTTTGTAGGTTGAAATTAATAGATATGTGAATTCCAAAGGTAGCGATATTCATTCATATGAACAAAGCCCCTTTGGAATTCGTGCCAAAAACCTAGTTATATCCAATCGCCTTAAACCTATGTACGATTAGTATCCGGGAGTCTGTTTCAATGCGGGATTGTTTGTCAATGCATCCTCGTTGATCGGCCACAAAAGACGAGACTCTTGTGCGGTCGTGTATTTCAAGACATATTGATTACCGAAACGTCTCAAGTCATACCAACGCTTGCCCTCGAAGAAGAACTCGCGCAGCCGTTCTTTCAATATAGCTTCCATCACGTTCTCATCGCCCCCCTCAAATGGGTTATCGTTATAGAAACTTCCCTTGTCATTCGGATAAGCGACCTCGTTTTTATGTGCGTTGAAATATTCAGAACCGTAAGCACGCTCGCGTACGGCATTGATCTCCGTGGAAGGATCTTCTCCTAAGAGAGCTTTAGCCTCGGCTAGTAGTAACAGGGCATCGGCATAACGGTAAATAGGATAATCATCCAGCCAGTTACGTTCGTTGCTACCCTCCAATGTTGTTCCTTGGAATTTGTATGCGAATGGAGCGATGTACTTTATGCTTCCGTCTTCCTGTTTTTGATAAACAGCTTTCAAGGTTCCTGTCAGACGGGAATCATTTTCGCGGAAAGTTTTCCAGTAATGATCTTTCTTAACTTGGTAACGCATTAAACCGTGGAAATTATAACCCGGAATTTCCATGAATGGGGTTCCTGATTCATCGCAATAGTTTGCCATGTATTCACGTTGCGGAACCATGTTGTTTCGCCAATTATAATCTTTCCACATGGTGAATTCATCTTTGATACTCTTGAAAGCGAAGATGATCTCGCTATTCTCCTTATTCCCATAGGCGAATACATCAGTAAACTTATCCTGTAGCTTTAGGTTGCCGTTTTGTTGAAGATCTTGCAAAGCAGCCTTGGCGGTAGAATAATCTCCTGTACCTCCACCCATTTGGCGACCACTCCATAAATAAACTTCACCTTTTAGTATCAATGTGGCTGATTTAGACCAGTAGCCTTTTCCATATTTGTAAGAATAATCACTACCGAAAGCATTGACGGAAGCGTCAATGTCTTTCTTGATCTGGTCCATGACCTCACTTGCTGGAGATGCCGCTTTTTCCAAATGAGAGATATCCAGTTCGTTACCTAGAGTAGGTTCGGTTACCAAAATTACATCTCCCCATGAACGTAATAGATGGAAATAAATATACGCACGCATACCATATGCTTCACCTAAGAAGTAGTTCTTCTCATTTTCATCTAATAAGGTAGTCTCGTTGGTCTTACGGATCATGAGGTTTAATTGGTTGATTGTCTCATAGAAATCTCCAAAATTGCTGATGCCCGTAAATTCAGCGTTGATCGTATTATACGGATATCGTTCTACGCCTTGAGTGGCTTCACCTCCGAAAGGCTGGTCGCCATAAATATCGGCACGTGGTTCACCCAGTACGAATATATTATAGCTACGTAAGCGAAGCAAGGAATGCAGACCTGTATTGAATGCCTTGAATTGGTCCGATGATTTCCAATAGTTAGCATCGGAAATACTGCTGACTGGCTCCATGTCCAACGAGGTGCATCGATTGAATGTCAACAAGGACACAGCCACCATAAAGGTTATAAATATCTTTTTCATATGATGTTTAATTTTTATGCGTTAATTAGAAAGTTACAGATACACCCATAAGGACAGTCTTAGGAGTCGGATATCTACCATTGTCGATGCCTTGACCATAATAGGTATCTACGGCTGGTTCTGGTGATACTCCGGAATAACCGGTAAAGTAGCACAGATTTTGTCCGGTGACATAAACAGAGGCGTTTGACATAAACGCTTTATTGATCCATCTTTTCGGTAAGTTCCATGTCAATGTGATCTCGCGAAGTGCCAAGTAATCACCCTTTTCATAGAATCGTGAGCTGTTGTTATCTACAGCCGTAAGTCCGTTGTTGGAGCGGGTGATATTCTTTTTGCTCAATTGATCCGCATAGTAGAATTTCGGGATATCCGTATTCGTGTTCTCTTCAGACCAGCTTTGTTTAACCATGTCGATGATGTTAAATGAACCTTGGTATTGTCCGATAGAGCGTGCGGCCAAGTCGTTATACAATGTATGGCCTAATGCGTAGTCGAAACGGGCGTATAAAGAGAAATCCTTGTAAGAAACGGTGGTAGAGAAACCTCCTGTTACGTTCGGGAAGATATTGCCTACCTTCACACGGTCTAGATTGTTGATGACACCGTCACCATTCAAATCGGCCCAACATACGTCACCCGGCTCGATTTGTTGTTTTCCGGTTTTGTCTTTCAGGGCTTCCCATGCCGCTGGACCATATAATTCACCAATGGCGTCATAACGATTATTTGCGTTTGCTTTTACGTCATCCCAATCTTTGAAAATGTGATCTTGCTTGAATGCGAACAAGTCACCCAGCTTTCCTCCTTCTTGTTTTCCGCCAACCCAAACGACTTCGCCTTTTTTCGGATCCCATACTTGGTATCCACCTTGGCGGTTGTTCTCGTTTCCGTTTGCCGGAAGCTTGATGATCTTGTTGGCTACCGTAGATAAGTTAGCTGTTACGTCCCAACTGAAACCTCCTACATTATTTAAGATGTTAGCTTTTACCTCCATCTCAAAACCTTGGTTACGCAGTGTTCCTAAGTTGGTTTTGATACTTTTGAATCCCGTGTAATTAGGCAAATCCAGATCAGTCAACAAATCGGAAGTCGTACGGTTATAATAGTCTAAGATAAAGCTTAAGCGGTTATTGAAGAAACCTATATCCAGACCTACTTCGAAAGACTTACTTTGCTCCCAACGTAAACCGCTATTAACCAATTGGTCATTGTAAAAACCAACGGAATTGTTGTAGTTTGTTATGATGTTTCCGTCTTTGTCCTTCTGTCCGTAACTACCGTATACGTCATAATAGCCTAATCCGTTTACATTACCGTTTACACCATAGCTGACACGTGGTTTCAGGTTCGAGATAATATCCGCTAATTTGGAGTCCTTGAAGAAATCTTCCTCCATGATGTTCCAACCTGCGGAGACACCCGGGAAGAAACCCCAACGGTGGTCGCTCAGTTTGGAGATACCATCATAACGAGCTACAACAGACAACAGATATTTGAGGTTGTAGTTATAGTTTACACGAGCGAAGCCGGAAAGGATACGATAGCCTTGTTTGTAACTGTATGAATACGTACGGTTACTTCCTGCGTTCAAGGTTGGGATATCATCCGAAGGTGAATTTTGAGTCTTGGCGTTTAACGTATATTGATGCCAATTGAAATACTCACCGCCGACCATGGCTTCCAAATTGTGCTTGTCCTTGAAACTATCAGAATATGTCAAGGTCACACTATGTTGCTGTTGATTTTCCTTTACATATTTCGCTTCAGCCTGGCGCGTTAGGTTCGGTGTGCTAGAGTTCTGTTGTTGATAGGCTTTATCAAATTTATCCGTTTGATTATCTACGTGATACAAAGCGCTATTAGCCTTTAATACTAATTTCTCGGGAATGATTTGCAAATCGAAACCTATGTTGTATGTTGAACGACGGATTCCATTTGTATTCGTTAGCTTGTCCTTGTAGTAAAGAGGATTACCATCACCGGTACCGAAACCGGAAGCGGGAGATCCATCTTCCATATAGGGGTTCCAAGTTGGGCGTTGGCTCATCGTACGATAGAAGAACTCGTATTGACCGATCCATAATCCCGGCGTACGAGACCAAGTGTAAGTCGCCCCGCCGTTTACAGTTAAGATCGGGAATATTTTATAGGAACCGTTTAACGTTCCGGAGAAGCGTTCGTAACTAGTACCTTTGATCAAACCATCTTCTTTGTAATAACCTAAACTAGCAGCGAAAGTACCCTTATCGTTACCGCCTGTAATGTTCAAATAATGATCTTGCGTGAATGAGGGGTCTTTGAAAGCTGCATCTTTCAATTGGCCTGAATAATCCTTAAATAAAAGTTGCTTTGTAGGATCATTGGGATCTGTCATTTGTTGCCAACCTTCGTTTAACAGACCTTTCGTCGTGTCATCTAGATAGCGAATGTCGAATAAATCGTTACCAACTCCATAGCCCATTTGGTTATCGATACCCGAACGTCCGGTTCGCTTGTATCCTAAGCGATTATAATAGATATAGTCCTCTGCGTTCAAGTAATCATATCCTGTACGGGCGAAGTTTGCTCCTCCTTTAAATTTATAGGAAACGGAAGCTACGCCTTCTTTTCCCCGTTTGGTCGTGACAAGGATTACACCGCCATTCGCACGTGCTCCATAAATGGCCGTTGAGGCAGCATCTTTTAATACTTGGATGGACTCGATATCTGAAGGGTTGATATCTGCCAAAGAGTTACGAACGATACCGTCTACCACTACCAAAGCTCCATTGTCTTTTCCGGTCATGGTAGCTCCACCACGAAGTACGATATTGGGGTCTTTACCCGGCTGGCCACTTATGTTTACTACGCGTAAACCGGAAACCGTACCTTGTAAAGATTGTCCGGCATTGGCCATAGCTGCATTTTCCAGTACGGCGTTATCCAATTTAGAGATAGAGGTTGTCAAGGTCGCTCTCTTTTGTGAGCCACCGTAACCGGTTACCACTACTTCGTCTAGCTGTTCGGCGTTTTCTTGTAGGATCACGTCTACTTTGGCCTTTCCGGCTACTGGAACTTCTTGTGTCTTGTACCCAATGAAAGAAAATACTAATGTGGCGTTCTTGTTGGATACGGTGAGAGTGTAATTACCGTCGAAATCGGTAATCGTTCCATTTGTCGTGCCTTTTTCAACGATAGACGCACCGGGGACACCCATTTTATAGGTATCCAGCACTGTTCCGGAGACTGTCTGCTCTTGTCCGTACATAAATGCCGGAAGTAGGAGCGCAAGCATTAAGAGCAGTAGATTCTTCTTCATAATGAATTACTTTTTTGTTGTTTATTTAGTTTATTGGATGAGATTAATTAGCATTCGTCGGTCATATTAGCGACTTTCGGACGTAAGAAGATCACTTGGATTAAAAGTGCGATGAGTACCAATCCGGCTAGCATGGCGAAGTCATGGCCAAGGTTACCAGCATCGGTAGATTTTCCTAGTATATCCGTGATGGCGGCTCCGGCGAATACACCGGTCATATTCATAATTCCATAGGCTGTAGCCCGATAACGGGGGGAGATGAATTGGCAAAGGATAGGCATATTATTGGCGTCGAATATACCATAACCGATACCGAAGCAAAGACCACCGCCGATAATCATCGGGAAGTTGTGCCCAAATCCTAGTAATAGGAGAGAGGGTATCGTTAATGCCAAACCAATGGCGCCTGTGTATACACGTCCCCGGACATTCCGCTGGATCCATTTATCGGATAAAATACCTCCGGCGATTACCCCTATAAAGGAAGAGATAGCGATCGTGAATGTAGATAACGGACCGGCCTCGGACATATCCAACGAGAGATTTTCAGCGAATAGGGTAGGGAGCCAGTTCTTTGTCGCCCAACCCGGTAAGCTCGGCGTGGCGAAATAAAGAAGAATGATCCAAAAAGCGATGTTCGTGAATAACATCCCTAATCCTTTAAACGCACCGGAAATCGGATTCTCTTTCGGATAATTTTCCAGTTTTACGGCTTGTTCCACATGATCTTTCTTATCGTGTAAGAAGATGATCAAGACCACGCTATAAGCGATGCCGATGATACCAAACCAATGGAAAGTCGTTTCCCACGTATAAGCGCTGGCCACCGTAGCTCCGAATCCTCCCAAGGCTTGGCCTACGTATAGACCTGTCATATGGATACCTACGGCTAATGACCGTGTTTTCTCTTGGTGATAATCTGTGATAAGCGATAATCCGGCAGGAATATACAGGGCCTCACTAACCCCCATCAAGGCACGTAGGTAATAGATCTGATTGAAATCCGTGCAATACCCCATCATCAAAGTCACGAAGGACCAGACAAATAAGCTACCCACGATTAGCCACTTCCTGTTTACCCTGTCTGCCACCATACCGGCTACAGGGCTCATGAATCCGTAGATCCAGAGGAAGACCGCCATCAAACGTCCGAAGTTCGCCGCAGACTCTAGTTCCACGATATCCACCATCATAGCTGATTTCATGGTTGATAGCATCTGGCGATCCATATAGTTCAGTAAGGCGACAACCCATAGTAAACCGACTACGATCCAAGGATATAATTTCTTATTTTTCATTTGATTGAGGAAAATAAAAAGGAAAACAAAGCCTTAGAAACATCAGGAGCCACGGTTGTGACCCCTGATGTCAATTGACCAATTTTCAGTATTTTAGATAAAGTTATTTAGAAAGAATTTCGTCGCAGAGTAAACTACATTTGAGAAGCATTCTAGGAATGTGGAACGGACCTTTGAATAGATTGCCTTTGGCAGATTGAGAGACACTACCATCGAAGTGTAGGTAGCCATACCATTCCCCATATTCTTTGTCGGGGAGATGATTAAATGTGTAATCGTTTATTAGTTTGTGCATTTCGAGATATTTGGCGTCGCCAGTCGCTTGGTAGGCGTAAAGCGTAGCGATAACCGCCTCGCATTGTGGCCACCAAAACTTCATGTCGTGCCAATACTCTTGGGGAGGGAAGTTTTTGCAATCCTTGAAATAGTTGATTCCGCCGTACGTCTTATCCCAGCCCCAGTCCCAAGACCAGTTGAGGATTTGTAAACCCATCTCTTTCAGTTGGGGGTCCCATCCTCGGTATTTGGCCTCTTCCAAGATAAACCATGCGGTCTCGATGGAGTGGCCGGGATTGATGGTACGCCCGGCGATAGAGTCGATAAACTCACCGTTGGGTCCTACTGTCTCCAAGATAGCCTTGAATTCGGGATGCATGAAATCACGGCGTAACTCGGCTATGGAATCATCGATTTGTTGTGTAAGTATGGGATCGTTTATGGCCTCACGGATGCGTGCCGCCGTATCGATCAGTATCATGCAGAAAGAATGGCCTTTCGCCACGAGACCTTCACGAAATTTAGGCTCCAATAATCCCGGGGTATTCTTATAGTGCAATACTTGCTTGAATAAGTTCACGGCCTTCTCGGCATAGCCTTTGTCACCTGATGCCAATGCATAGTGGGCCATAGCGATCGCCGCGAAAGTCTCGGAGAATACGTAACGGCGTTTACGTACAGGGATGCCTGTCGCTGTCACCTCGAAGAACATACGTCCGTCCGTATCAAAACAATGTTTCTCGATGAAATCGATACCGTTTTTACAGGCTCTCAGCCATTCTTCGTTCTTCTCAATGTGATTATAGGCATATGCCAAGATAAAGGCGAATCGTCCTTGGAACCAAACGGATTTAGTGGAGTCCATCAGAGTACCATCCCGGTCTACGCAAGTAAAGTAACCGCCGTTCTCTTTGTCCAGTCCGTATTTCATCCAAAAAGGAAGAATATTGGAAAGAAGCTCATTCCGATAGGTCTTGCCCCAATAAGCTAGATATTCCGATGGATTAGATAAATTGTCAAACGCTGCCATACCTTAGAATTTATTACATCTTTCAAAGAAATTGATAGCCTCTAATTCCGCTTTCATCGCGGCCTCTTCTTCGTCCGTCATATTCCGGAACGGGGTACGGTTCTTGCCGAGATCTAATCCGATCAATTTCATGATGCGTTTTCCTCCGACGATATTACCACGGTAATTGCAGATAACGTTAATAACCTCCTGAGAGAAGTTTTGTCTCTCGCGAGCTGTCTCTAAGTCACCGGCTGCCCAAGCCTCTAGGATACCGGTTAATTCTTTTCCGTTATAGTTTGTGGTACCACCGATACCTCCTTGCGCTCCACCCATCGCAAGGCAAGGAAGAATCGTTTCATCCTGTCCGTGCAACATGTCGAATTTACCATCCTTGTATAAACGACATTGATTGTATTCGTATAAGCTCTCGTATGTATATTTGATACCGGCGAAATTAGGGATATGCCCGTCTACTGCTTTTAAGAAATCCAGCATAGGGAGGAAAGCGTTGTTAAACGCAGGGATATGATAGTAGTAAAACGGTAAGGCAGGAGCGCCGCAAGCGATCTCCTCGCAGTACTTTACCAATTCCTCAATTCGACCGATACGAGGGAAAGGAGTAGCCATAGCGCCAATACCCCAAGCGCCGATCTTTTGAGCATGTTCCGCCAAATTACGACTAGACTTAACGCATGTGCTACCTACGTGCACAATTACCTTAAAGCCTTCCGGAGCTGCTTCCATCCATTTCTCGGCCAATTTCATGCGTTCTTCCTCTGTCAGCATATAACCTTCTCCGGAAGAACCATTGATGAACACGCCTTTCAGTCCGTTTTTCACAAGAAGTTTCGCATAAGCTTCAATTGGCTCGTAATTAACTTCCCCGTTCTCATGGAACGGAGTGAAGGGAGCATCGATCAGTCCTTTAATTTTATCCATACCTGCGTTATTTTTATGAGTTTTAACCTCTGATTTTAATTACGATGCAAATATAAATAAAATATTTTAATAATAAACCAATATTTTATCAAGAAAATGAAATAATTATTTGATTTTTATTTAATTCCTTTGAAATGGTTGTTAAATCATACCTAGAATTTTAGATCGAGATAGCAGGCAGGCCCCTAATATGCCCGCTCTTTCACCTAATTTGGATACTTTGATCTGTGTATCACGGGTTACCAAGTTTAAAGAGTACTTCCTAACGGCACTTTTAATAGGTAGACTTAAATATTCTCCCGTTTGCGACAAGGGCCCACCCAGTACGACCAGTTCTGGATTGAAAATGTTCATCAATCCTGCTATTCCTTTACCTAGATTAAAACCGATCTCCTCCAGTATCTCAATAGATAGCATATCCTCTTTGTGAATAGCGTCGATCAAGTCAGAGAGTCCGATGTATTCCCCGGCATCGATTTTACTGGCCAATATGGTGTTGCTACCCTCTTTATACCGCTCAAGGAGGGTACGGTACAGGGCAGAACCGGAAGCTCCAGTCTCGAGGCATCCTTTTTTACCGCAATGGCAAAGAATCTCATTCTCGAAGAAGCTGAAGTGCCCAAATTCTCCGGAGAAGCCTGATTTCCCGAAATAAACCTTGCCGTCTATGATGATACCGATACCTAATCCCCAAGATATATTGATGAATAGGATATTTTTCTCTCCTTTTACGACTCCTTGAAGATATTCGCCGTAAGCCATGGAACGGGTGTCATTCTCTATATAGATCTTTATATGTAGTTTTTCCTCAAGGATTTGAGACAAGGGCTTCTCCTCAAAGTAAAAAATGCTATAGCTATATCCGGCGAAAGGATTTACCCGTCCGGATATATTAATGCCAATGCTTAATATCTTTTCCCTTGGGATCGGCAACGAGTTTATAAATTCATTGATACATTCGCAAAGATGGTCTAAAGCGGCTGGTGTGTTTTCGAGTGTATAAGGGATATTCTGCTCAATGCGGATCTTATCTCCTTTAAAATCTAATATGGCTAGATTCAGTTGATCTTTCAGTATATCTACGCCCACAAAATAGCCGGATACGGGATTGAGCCCGTAAATACTAGGTTTACGCCCTCCGCTAGTCTCTTGTTTTCCAAAGTCGAGTATATAACCGTCCTCTTGTAATTCGCTAATTAGCTTAGTGACGGTGGGGATACTGAGATTCATTTCTTTACATACCTCCGCTATAGTAGCGTCTCCATTGGCCATATAATAATGTATGATCTTCTTTTTCAGAAGGCCACTGCGAGTATTGTCATCGGACGAGAGCAAGAACTTAGTTGTCATGGTTATACCTTTATTGAGTGATTAGGGCAAAGGTACAATAAGTTTTTTCAAAAACTAAGCGTAATAAAATAAAATTTTTTCATAAGGAGCTATCTTAATTGTAAGAATTTGTAATAGAAGTTGAATGACATAGTCTGCGGCGAACTCTGTCACTCGTGACATCTGTGATAAACGCATAGGAAAGAAAGGATAATATTACACTAAAATCCTTCTTTCACGATCCGTTTGATCGGGAGGAAGAATCGTTCGATCAGGCGTAATTCTTCCGTTACGATCTCTGCGGAGGCTTGCGTCTCGGGCGAGACGGGCAGGTCGATACCGTAATTGGTTCTCAGACCCTCTGGAAAATCGATATCCGCCGTATAGTACTCGTCGGTGGGGACCAATGAGATATTCGATACCACGCCGTTTACCACTCCAAACTCCTGATCCGGGAAATTGGAGAAACGGACGATCGCCCGCTGGCCTCTCCGGACTTTTCCCGAGCGTGCTATCGGTATGCGCACCTTCCCCACCAGCCGGCCCTCGCCTTGCGGCACGACGGTGAAAGCCACCTCTCCGGATGGGATATACTGGTTCTCATTCCAGTACTTAGTGAAAGTCACGACACCCCCTACCGGAGCGATGAGGCAATAACGTAACCTCCACTCGTTCATGCTGTTCAGCAATTGTTCCCGGGCGGTCTGTAATTCCTGCCGTAGCGTAAATTCTTTCTCGCTCCGCTCCAGCGTCAGATCCAGCAAGGATTGCTCTTGCTCCCCGATCTGTATCCGGAGATTCTCGGCCGAGGCTGCCGCCCCTTCCAGCGAATAACGGCTTTGCAGCAGGGAAGCCCGTGCGGTCTCATGCTCGTAGGAGGAAATCACGGACCGGCTATACAATAATGAATCCCGGGCGTATTGCCGCCTTGTCAAGGCGAATTGCTCCGAGAGGGTCTTCCGCTGCCGTTCGGTCTCGTTATAGTAAGCCTTATACAACGCTATCTGTTTGCGGATGGAGGTCATTTTTTGCGGATAATAATCGATCTCCCTGTAATTGATGCAGGCATGGAGCGCCGAGAGTAGTCCCGAGTAAGCCGCTTGCATATCACCCAGCGATAGCTCCTTGTACTTTGATAATGCCTTGTCCAGGCTATCCACGTCGCTTCCGGATCGTTCCAACGCCTTATCCAGATAGATGGCATCGTCCGTGTCGGCGTGATTCTCTATGACCGCCAGCCAATCCCCCTGCCTTACCGGGCGATTATCCCTGACGAGCAGCTCCTGTATCTTTCCCGCTGCCCGTGTCACTACCGCCGTCGCGGGATGTTGCCCCGTCAATGTCATGTCTGCCGTGATCACGTCAGGATATTTGAAGAAACAGCTTCCCACCAGCAATGTCACGACCACGAGGAATAACAGCGTTATCCCCCACCGTACGATCCAGGCCGGCACTTGCCCCATCACCTCCTGTACCTCCTCGCTCCTCAGTTCTATGTCCTTATTTCTCTTCTCCAACTAATTTTCAATTTTCAATTCTCAATTCCCAAGCTCCAACTGATTCTTCACCAACTTATAATAAGTCCCCCGCAAGGCCGTGAGTTCCTGATGCGTCCCTTCCTCCACGATGCGTCCCTTGTCCAGCACCACGATCTTGTCCGCGTCACGTACCGTGCTTAGTCGATGCGCCACGACCACCACCGTCCGTCCTTTGTAGAAGGCGTGCAACTGCTCCATGATCTCCCGCTCGTTGTTTGCGTCCAAGGCGTTCGTGGCCTCGTCCAGGAAGATGAAGTCGGGATTCTTGTACACCGCCCGGGCGATCAGGATCCGTTGCCTCTGCCCTTGGCTCACTCCGTTTCCCTCCATGCCGATCTTCGTATTATAGCCCAACGGGAGAGAATCGATGAAATCCCGGATATTCGCCACCGTCACGGCATGCAGCAGGCGTTCCTTGTCCACCACCTCTTCGCCGGGGGCGATGTTGTTGGCGATCGTATCCGAGAAGATAAAACCATCCTGCATGACCGAACCGGTCTTGCTACGCCATACGTGGGGATTCAAGTTCCTGAGGGAGGTATCGCCGATCCTCACATCCCCCTTGTTGGGGTTGTAAAAACCGAGCAGAAGTTTCACGATCGTCGTCTTCCCGCTTCCGCTGGCCCCCACGATGGCGGTCACCCTGTTATGGGGTATCGACAGGTTGATATCCTCCAGCACGTAATCCCGGTCCGCCCCGTCATAGCTGAAGCTGAGGTTTTCCAGCCGTAGCGTCCTGTCATCGGGAAGAACATTCAGCCTTATCCCGCCTGCCTGTTCCTCGTCCTCCTTCCCGTGTATCTCGCCGAGCCGCTCCAAACTGATCTTCGCATCCTGCAAGGACCGTGAGAAATCGATCAATTGCTCGATCGGTGAGGAGAGCTGCCCCACGATGTAGGTCACCGACATCATCATACCCAGCGTCATATCCCCTTGCACGACGGCCCGTGCGGCGATGAAGGAGATGAGTATGTTCGTGGTCTGGTTGAAAAAGACCGCCCCGAGTTGCTGATATTGTTGTAACGCCAATCCCTTGATCCCTATCTTGAAAAGTTTTACCTGTATCCGTTCCCATTTCCAGCGCATCTTGGTCTCGCAATTATTGAGCTTGATCTCCTGCATTCCGGTGATAAGCTGGAATAGGTTGCTCTGCTCCCCGGCCGCCTGCGAGAAACGCTTTACGTCCAGCTCCCTCCTCCATCTCATGAAGGCGAGTACCCACGCCACGTATAACCCGTTACCTACCAAGAAGAGTCCCAGTATCGTCCAGTCGTAATAGGCCAGTACGAACCCGAACACGATGAAGTTAACGAAAGAGAAGAGCGTATTGATGGATGTCCCCGTCATGAAAGCCTCGATGCGGTCATGGTCTCCGATGCGCTGCATGATATCGCCCACCATCTTGGTATCGAAGAAATGCAGGGGCAGGCGCATCAGCTTGGCGAGGAAATCGGAGATCAAGGCGATATTGATCCTCGTGTTTACGTGCAGCAATATCCAGCTCCGTATGAAGTCCACGGATAGCTTGGCGATAAAGATCACCAATTGCGATATAAGGATCAAGGTTATGAAACCTAGGTTGTTGTCCCGTATACCGGTATCTACCAAGCTCTGCGTGAGGAAAGGCAGGATGAGTTGCAGTACGCTGGCTGTCACCATGCCCAGCACGAGCTGTGCCATCTCCCTTCTGTAGGGCGATATATATCGGAAAAAGAATCCGAGGTTACGTTTCCTGTCTCTCTCCTCGTCCTCCATCCCGTAGAACTCCGGCCCCGGTTCCAGCAAGAGCGCCGTCCCGGTATCCTGCCCGTCCACCTTGGTACTGACCCAGCACCGCTTGAACTCCTCCCTCGTATAGGTGATAAGTCCCGCCGCCGGGTCCGCTATGTAGAACTTCCCTTTCTTTATCTTGTTGCAAACCACGAAATGCCATTGGTTCCAGTGCAGTATGCAGGGTAGGGGACATTCCTTTTCCAATTCCTCCACCGTGATCCGCACGCCCTGTGTTCGGAACCCGATCGCTTCCGCCGCCTCGCTGATACCCAGCATGGAGACTCCTTCCCGGGTGATGAAGGCTTTCTCCCGTAAGTTCTGGATCGAGTACACACGACCATAGAACTTGGCGATCATACGGAGGCAGCTAGGACCACAGTCCATAGAATCCAATTGCTGATAATGTGGAAACGATCTTAGCATAAATTAAAACATTAGGATATAGACATGATTTAGTTCTTATTTCTTATACTTGATCAGCATTATGACGGGATTGGAATCCTCATTCAATTTCGCTGCGATTTCGTTTAGCCTGCCTTTGAGCTTCCCTTCTTTATAAGCCTCAATCAGTTCAGACGCATCAAAGGGATACCAGTTCGCAATATCTTGATTAATAGATGAAATCCAATAGATCGGTCTTTGATATAAAAAATCAGTATTATATATTTGATATTTGAATATAGAATCTTCCTGTTTGTCGTATACCAACTTACTCACCGGTATTTTTCTCGTTTTAATATCGAGTTTTTTTTCTACGGTTCTCATAAAATAATAACGGCTTGTCACCCCCTCTACAAAAAGAAATATTTCTGTATCCATGGAATATATAGAGGGTGTCCTCACGATAAAAGGCTTAATATGACCGTTTGGCGAATAGAAATATAGGGTATCGGATGAGAGATTCATAAGTATCCAATTATCGGAAGTGGCGGTTGTAGCAAAAAAAGTAGGAATTACTTTTTGATCATTATCTCCGAATATAACCAGTGTTTTCTGTTCTTTAGAAGGAATTGTAATTTTCTGGATAATACTTCCGTCATACTTTGAGATAATCAAATGATAAGGCTGTTGGTCTGCCACCATTCCATAGCCTTTGTTATCATAAGTGATCAGATTATCCTTGTCATAATTAAAAACCTTAAGGTAGTCACTCTCGGGGTCTAGGAAATTAAAGCTTCTTTTAAAGTCCCCGTTTAAATCATATACTGATATTTTCCCTGTATGTGTAACAAATAGCTCATTGTTTTCCTCATCTAGTGTAATTCCTGCAATCCCCGGATATTCCTCGACACCTTGTCCTAAACGGTTTATTTTCCGTATAGCTTTTCCCGTTTTCCGGTCAAAAATGAATATGTTCCCGTCGTTTGTGTTGTTTTTTACTATTATAAATTTTTTGCCGATATCCATGACATTACCATGTGTGATAAATTCGTCAGTCGTTTCCAGCGCAATATATTCCACATCCATAATATCCTGAAGGATTAGCTCCTTTTCTGGGTAATCTTTGTTAACATTGATCGTGACAAGCTCGTCTGTCGATTGCTTATCTTTTCCACATCCCGCTAAGGCAAAGAGGAGGACTGCTGAAATTAAATTTACTTTCATGCTAGTATTTATTTTTCTTATGTTTTATCAGCATAATCACCGGATTGGACTCTTCATCCAATGTAGTTGCGATCTCTTTCAGTTTGCCTTTCAATCGTCCTTTCCCGTAAGCCTCGACAAGTTCGTGGGCTTGCAATGACTGTCCGATTACGAACTCCTCATCTAAAGGTCTCGACGTCATATCCACTTCTCTTTTGCTGGTATAATCACCATTGTATATTTTAGGTATGAATAAAGAATTTTCCAGTCTATCGTACATCAATCCGGAAATTGGAAACCCTCTCCCTGTTTCAAAATTAAATTCCGCTTTCAACAGGCTCATGAAATAATAACGGTCGGTAAAAACGGTTGGCATAAGAAATACTTCAGGAGGATCCATGGTGTGTATGGAGGGGGTTCTTACGATAAGGGGGATTGTCGTATTAGCATCCGGCAAATAGTGGTATATGGTATCGGATGATGTCTCCATAAGTACCCAATTAGTATGATCTGGAACTATTTGGTACACAGCGGTTGGAACTGGAACAGCCCAAGCTTCCCCATTTCTTGCGACCGGGCTTTTAACTTCATCAAAAGGAATTGATATTTTCCGGGTGATACTTCCATCCTGCTTGGAAAAGATTAAATAATATGGAGGTATGGCGTTTGACGGGTTTTCCAGACTATTATCCGGTACATAAGAGATCAAATTATCCCGGTCGTAATTAAATGTATTTATATGAGATTCCGTACCTACGGCTTTGAAACTCCTTTTAAAATTTCCGTCTAGATCATATACTGAGATTTTACTTCCGGTATAGGCTATGACAAATATTTCCTTGTTTGCTTCATCCAGAACAACCTCCGTAATACCTACATATTCCTCGCCACCTTGCCCTTTCCTGTTTATCTTCTTCAAGGCTTTGCCGGTTTTTCTGTCAAAAACAAACAAATTCCCGTCGTTGGCCCAGTTGGTTATTAATATAACTTCTGCACCAATGGCCATTACTTTGCCTTGGGTAACAAACTCATCATTTGTTTCCAACGGGATGTATTCCACATCCATGAAATCCTGTAGTGTCAATTCCTTTTCAGGATAATTCTTTGTAACATCAACTGTGATGAGTTCATTTGTTGATTGTTTATCTTTTCCACATCCCGCTAACGTAAAGAGAAGGATCGCTGAAATTGTGATTATCCATTTCATTATTTTTACGATTTAAGGTTAAACACTTAGGGCGATACGTTCGCTCAATCATGCCTAATTACAAAAATAGGTTATTTTTTCTCGATATCTCTTCTTTTTGCTCAAAACTTATAGCGGTGAATGGAATTCTATCCGTTATTTACATAATTTAGGCAAAGGCTTAGCAATGGATGTTGTTTCCTCTCGCTATCTTGCTATCTTGTGGGTCACTTATCAAAAGGTCGAATAGTTCGTTTATTTCTGGGTCGTTGATTCCCGAATCATCCTTTTCGAACTCCAGATGCCAGCTGACCCATGTTTGTCCTTCCAACTTATCCAGTCTTCGCTATCTAAAAAAGCGATATACTCACCTTGGGCAATCTCCAAACCTGCGTTACGGGCAGCGGACGCTCCCTCGTTCTCTTGATGAATCACCTTGATACGATCCTCTTTCTTAGCGTATTCGTCAGCGATCTTTCTGGATAAGTCGGTCGAGCCATCATCCACCAAGACAATCTCCAAGTGCAGATCGCCTTGGTACATCAAGGAATCTATGCATGTGGTCAAATATTTTTTGCTTCTTGGAAGGCCCTTGTATAATCACCGTTACCGGCTATCAGCAAACGACTATTAGGATGAGCTTCTAAGACCATATGGAACGCTTTGATCAAAGAACTCACACCCTTTATTTCGTCAATCCGACCGGCAAAAAGAATAATTGTTTCTCAATTTTTGTATTATAAGAGACAGCCTCCATTGGATTCATAACCATTAGGGATTGGTTAGTTTTTTGTGTTTTATTAACATGATTACCGGATTGGATTCTTCATCTAAACTTGCGGCAATTTCTTTTAATCGTCCCTTCAACTTCCCTTTTTCATAATCCTCAATGAGCTGGGAAGCCTCGATACTTTGCCAAGATGCGATTTTATCGTCTACAGGAAGTGATTTCATATTCACCGCTCTTTTCTCAGAATAATCGTTGTTATATACAATATATTCAAAAATAGCCTTTTCTTGTTTGTCATATAATAAGTCTGTAGTGGGAAATCCCTCATGTGTCTCGAAGTTATATTCTTTTTTAACCGTTTCCATAAAATAATAGCGGTTAGTAAGAATCCCTAGGAAGAGGAATACTTCCGGATTCATGGATTGTACGGATGGGGTCCTTGCTATAATCGGTATCATTTTATGGTCTGATTGGTACTTATATACTGTATCGGATGATTGTTCTACAAGTACCCAACAATCAAAATAGGGAATTATAGGATTATAGTTATCAGGGATCACGTTGTAATATATATCCTTTGCTTTATCAGAATAGTTTACAGCCATTGATATTTTTTCTTTAAATGGAATCTGGATTTGTTTGGTTGTTCCATCCTGTTTAGATATAATAGTGAAAGCAGGCTTGTCTGTTACCCAATAATTATTAGTTATTAAACTTGTTTGGTTGAAATTGTATAAATGAAAGAAATAGAGTTCATCATCTCGTTTAAGGCTTCTTTTAAAATTCCCATCTAAATCATATACTGATATTTTCCTTGAAAAATGATCGAGTACAAATATTTCATTTTGTTTTTCATCAAGCACAATTCTTTGGATGAACGTATATTCTTCTCCACCTTGCCCTTCTCTATTTATTTTTTTTAATCCTTTTCCCGTTTTTCTGTCATAGATAAAGATATCTCCATCTCTGATTCGGTTTCTGGCAAGAATAATATCCTTTCCGATTGCTAGGACAAGACCTTGGCAAATAAAATCGTCCTTTGTTTCCAAAGGAATATATTCGACATCCATAAAATCTTGAAGAATTAGTTCTTTTTTAGGGTAACTTGCCGTAACATCAACAGTGATAAGCTCATTTGTCGATTGCTTATCTTTTCCACATCCCGCTAACGCAAAGAGGAGGATCGCTGGTATTGTGATTATCCATTTCATTATTCTTCCGATTTAAGGTTAAACACTTAGGGCGATACGTTCGCTCAATTATGCCTAATCACAAAAATAGGTTATTTTTTCTCGTGATCCCTTCTTTTTGCTCAAAACTTATAGCGGTGAATGGAATTCTATCCGTTATTTACATAATTTTGGCACAGTCTTAGCAATGGATGTTGTTCACCCTCGCTATCTTGTGGGTCACTTATCAAAAGGTCGAATAGTTCGCTTATTTCCGGGTCGTTGATTCCCGGATCATCCTTTTCGGACTCCAGATGCCAGCTGACCCATGTTTGTCCTTCCAGCTTATCCAGATCATTCTCTAGCTCATAATGCAATGTGGGAAGGTGGAAAACGACTGTATTCGCCTGTTGGAAATATTTCCTGTCGGTGGTTATCACCCAATCAACGGGTACATCCTCTATGTTCAACTGCAGATCTTCCCCATTTATCGTGTTGAATACGAGCATCACTTTTTTACCAGCTTTTATTTGGCAATCTACGCCTGCTACCCAATCAGAAACACGCCAATCCGTATATTCTTTCAGCCCGGCTTCTGCCTTGTAGTAATAATTTCTGCATCTTTGTATAGATTCCGGAATCATTTGCCCACAATTCCTCCAAAATCGATCCAGATGATGTTTGGGTAGGATGTATGAGGAATCTTTCACATTCGGGAGTAAGCTAAAAGCCAAGGTATAAAGTCTGAAAGTATTAACGTACCACCAGCTTCTCAAGTCATTGTCCGTATCGGGGGAAATGAATCGATCGGAGAAGTTCATCAACCCCTCAGTAACTTGAAATAATGATTTCAGCCTTCGGGCTAGGCTTGTCGTATGCATGACCGATTCTTCGTTCTGGCGGTAATAATAAAACTCAATGTTGGTGATAACCATCCTCTTCGCTTGGCAAAGGACGATGGGACACCATAACTCATCCTCATGCATGATGCCTTCCTCAAAACGAACCTGTATTTTATGCAGATATTTCCTATTGTATATGTATCTGACGGGTGTAGGCAAATAGAAACACGTTTTGACTAATTCTATGAAACCTTCTTTACCGGAAAGCAATTCTTTTATAGATCCGTTGGAAATACATTTAAAAGGTTTATCTATACTTCCGTCTTGATGACATAGCCACATATTTCCCATCACGACATCGGCATAATATTGGATCGCCTTATTATATAATAGGGGTAATGTCCCTTCTCTTATCCAGTCATCGCTATCCAGAAGAACGATATACTCACCTTGGGCGATATCCAATCCTGCGTTACGGGCGGCAGAAGCTCCCCCGTTTTCTTGATGGATCACCTTAATCCGTTTCTCTTTCTTTGCGTATTCATCGGCGATCTTTCCGGACAAATCGGTCGAACCGTCATCTACCAAGATGATTTCCATGCGCTGATCGCCTTGGCACATCACGGACTCTACGCAGACGGCCAGATATTTCTCCGAGTTATGTACAGGGATGATGACCGACACATCTATGTTATGTTCCAGCTTGCTCATGACCACAAAGAGTTATAGAACGCCAGCATATTCTTCCTGAATACCTCAGAGGAATATTTTTCCAAGTATCGCTTGCGCCCGTTTTTGCCGAGTCGTTTCGCTTCCTCCGGGTTTTGCAGCAGGTACACGATCTTTTCCGCCAACAAGGAGGTGTCTATCTCCACGCTATCAGAAGATACGATAAGTGGTATTTTTAATGCGCAAGATTCGTCTACTACCTCGTTTAATCCGGAGGTAGCGGTTGCTACGATGGGTAACTCATGCATCATCATCTCAACCGGAACATAACCGAATGGCTCGAACAAGGAGGGTACGACACCGACATCGGCTAAATGGTATAGCTCGAGTAACGAGGTTTGATCTAGGAAACCTGTGAAGGTTATCTGGGAAAAGATGAAATTAGCTTCAGAGAAAGAGTTCTGGTAGTCCCCATCGCCGACTATCCATAAGCGGCTATACGGAATTTTCCGTAAAACCGCATGAAAAGCCCGAATCAAGAAACGAACTCCCTTAATCCCGTCTAATCGCCCGACAAAGAGGATCATTCGCTCTTCCGGCCGTAGTTGCCATTTCTTTCGTAGGAGGTTCTGATCTATCCCTTTTTCAGCTTTATCGTTCATACCGTTTGGAATGACCACAATCCGATTGGGATTTAGTCCGTAATCTTGGCACAATAATTCCCGCATAAAGTTTGATAGGCTGATCACCCGATCCATTGCCGCATAACATGTCCGCTCTTCGTTGAACGATTCTCGAATCAGATCTTCCCACTCGTCTGTTTTCTTTTTTTGCAGGGTAGCCCGAAGTCGTTCCGGATTATCATGGATGACTGAACTCCAGTCTGAGAAATGGGAGACTGTGATCACTTTGCAATCAAATGCACCTTTCAGCTCTAATGCGAGCGATTCATCTTTGTATGAATTTAAATGGAAAACGATATCTTCTTGGTCTTTAATATAATACCGGAGCAGATAGACGATATTTCGAGAATAGACCTTCCGTTGTTCTTGATCCAAGGGGTGCCACTCTTTTGAAACCGGTTCTGGGAAATACCAATAGGAAATACCTTCTATTTCCTTTCTCTCTATTTGAGATTGGTTACATAGTAAGTGGACTACGTGGATACAGATTCCGCTACCTCGCAAGGCCGTGACCAATTCACGTACATAGGTGCCCACTCCATACAACCCACCTCGGCTTTTGTTATTAAAGATATACAGATTCATCTTTCCTTATATGCTTAAATGAGACTTATTCCTTACTTATAAAAGTCGCCGCCACGAATCGCTAATTGCCCCTATGGCTGTCAACATCGACAGGCCATTGCCCGCATAACCACTTGACAAGCCCATGCTGTCTGATATCAATTTTGGTTCTGAATCCGGTAATGGTAGGCTTGATTCTAGTTCTCCGGCATACGCTTGCAAAAAAAAGTATGTATCCCGTTCTTCATTCGCTGACAAATTCCGATTATTACTTTCGATTTGTTCTACGATCAACGATAAGCACTCTCCAGCCATCTGGCTTGCGGTACGATGGAGCCAATACCATCCATATCCGCTCAATCCCTCATCTCTACTGTAATTAGCGAAAGGATCGTACATCACCGCCCGATACATCCGCTCGTCGAAATCTTCAAATAGATCCTTCTCTGCCTCGATAAATCCGTGTCGAACTAGGTAGTCGATTCCTACTCCAATGCCCGCTATGCCTTTCTCATAGTCTGGACGATAATTAGCATGGATCTGCTCTTGGATTGCAGCAATTAGGTCCCAAGCGTATTCCTCAAACAAAACTTCTCCCGCATAACGGGCGTACTCGAAAAAAAAAATAGCTATCCCCAACTTGCCATGCATTAAGCCGGGACATTTCGTCAATGTCCCGTTCAATAGGAGCCTATCGACGATTTGAGATAACTCAATATGGGTGCTATTATAGATAATGATCTCTTTCATTTCTTATATTTTGCGATCATGATTACAGGGTTAGATTCTTCATGTAATCCTGCTGCAATCTCTTTTAACTTACCTTTTAATTTATTTTTTTGATAGGCCTCTACCAACTCGAATGCTTCTATTTTTTCAACAAAGGCGATTTCGTCATTATTTATCACAGTTAGTTCAAATGGTGCATCTGTCAAGTTTTTAAGAGGTCTTCTATATATATAATCATCATTATATACGATATATTCAAAGATTTTTTTCTTCTGCCTATCATATACCAAATTGTTTTTTTTCAACCCGCTTTGAGGATCCGTTGCGTCGTATTCTTTCTTAACGGTTTGGAGAAAATAGTAATGATTTGTAATGACACCAGGAAATATGAAAACCTCTGGATTTATAAGTTGAACAGACGGGGTTCGCACGATAAATGGTTCCATATCATGATTTGTTGAATAATTGTATATTGTATCAGAAGAAGGTTCTACAAGTAACCAATGGTTTTTATAAGGTATTAATCCAGGATTTAAAACAACGCCTATACCTGCATTTGAAAACAAGACTTGCAATATTTTTTTCTCAAAAGGAATTTTTATTTCTCTCGTAATTCTTCCATCTTGTTTAGAAATAATCCAAAATATATTTCTTGGTTCCACATCTACTTGTAAATTAGAGCCTTTTCCAACAAAGTTTCGCCCATTACTATTGTCATGGCAAATTAAATTATTCTGATCAAAATTGTATATGGGATCATAGAAAATCTCTGTTTTCCACCTACTAGAACTATCTTCACCTTCTATATATTTAAAACTCCGTCTAAAATTCCCATACAGATCATACACAAATACTCTTCTTAAATCAATACAACTGACAAATAATTCGTCATTATCTTCGTCTAGAACAATTCGTCCCGTGATATTTGTATATTCTTCATTACCTGGTCCTCTTCGATTTATTCTTCTTAATCCTTTTCCTTCTCTATCAAATATAAATATGTCACCGGAACCAGCTCGATTGGTATTTCTAATTAATATAATTTTTTTACCAATAGCTTGCACAATACCTGAAGTAAGAAATTCGTCTTTCGTTTCCAGAGGTATATATTCTACATCTAGGAAATCTTGAAGGATTAGTGCTTTCTTAGGATAGTTTTCTGATACATTGATTGTGATGCTGCCATTATCTTGATTGACGGAATGTTTACATCCTATACATCCAATGAACATGAATATTGTGATTGTTAGAATAATATTTATCATCTTCATCTTTTTCTGTTTTAATTCTTATACTGTTTTATAATTCAAGGTTGTTTATATGGCAAAGATTTGAATAGCCAATAGCTATTTCATAATCAGAAGGAGATGGACAAAGCCATTGATAAATACAACTCTTACATGGAACTTGATTACGAATACGTAACCAAGACTTACCTTCGTTTATTTCTTTTTGTACTATTTCATAAATACTAAAGGTATATATATCTCCTAATATTGGGTGATTTACATTGGCATAAATATCTCCATTCGACATGATATGGATTTTTCCAAAATCATTTATATTAATTGCTTGCTTAAGAAATAAATCTTTCATAGACATCTGTGTGGACAAAATATTTTCCTTTGTTAGGAAAATATACTCTTTGAAAAAATTGATATTATCTTTAGTATATACAGGATTCAAATGATATTTTTCGATTTGATCTTGCTCTATAAGTTTTTCTGCATCTAGACAATCTTTTAAAGAAGTTATATTAAAAATATATTCAAACGGCAAAGATTGATTAAGCAATAGTTGTTTAGATTTGTTCCATTGTTGTATATCTACAGGAAAATGGACTAAAATCTTGTATGAGAAATTATTTTTAAAAGTTGATTCTAGAAATTTGATATTATCTAATGAACATAAAATATTTTTCAAAGATGAATAGTTGTTTAAAAAAAATAGTAATTCGTTATCTTTAGCGAAGTTCCCAATGAGGTTAAAAGTCAAATCATCTGGTACCGATTGTAAAAAGGATGTTAACTTTGTTATGTTAGTAGAATGATCAACATGGATGTTGATTTCAGATAAAGTATGTAGAATATTCTCAAGCGTTGAAAAATCATATCTTTTATTCCGTATATTAGAAAAAATGATATAAGGCAATATCTGAATTGGTTTGCCGTTTGATAAGGATACATCTATGATATCACCCATATATTTCCCTCGTATGTCCTTTATGAAATCGTTTATTTCTTTTTTTATATATTGATCTTTTTTTAATAAAGTGACACCACAGTTTTCTTCTTGAAGTATCTCATGCAATAATTTTATAACCTCAATATTGTCCGATTCTATAGTTTTTCCGTCTAGAGTGTTATACAATAAAGCATGATTTTTAACCATGTTAATGTATACATATGGCTCTATTGTAAGCCAATAATTAGTTGAATTATTCATAATCGTTATTATATCATTTTATTATCTATTATTTGAAAATAGTCACTTGGATGTTTTTCTAAGAAAGAAAAAATTTTATTTAGTCTATTTTTAAAATATTCTTTATCTTGAAAGCCCGGACAAATGAATTCATCTGTACCTAATTTGTCTAGATTGTCTAAGCATAATAAACATATTTTGCAATTCTTTGAAGCGTAACAATGTTGACATATTTTTTTTATATTACTATAGTAAAAATTGTATTCATTTATTATGTTGGAAATATGAAAAGTTATATTGTTGTTTACTTTTCCCATGGCATATTTATAGTATACTTTTTCACATGGTAATATATCATGATTTGTATTTAGAAAAATTTTTCTATCAAAAGGCAAACATGTTCCTGTTGGATACGGTATTATATTGTTGTTCAATAGGTTGATTAAATTGGAAATATAAAAATTAACAGAATAATTATTTAAAAAATTGCTTAATTCTTTATATGATGTTAATTCCTTGCGTACTATAGGTAATAAAGCTGTTTCTTCTTTCTCGAATTCTTTTTCACTCATTATTTTATTACGAAAAATCTTATTGAAAAAAGATTTCTTATTGAGGGTTATATCAGTGGTATTTAGTTGGGATATTCTTGGTATTTTATGATATCTATTGTAAATAAAGTGATAGATTCCCTTTACTGAATTTCTATTGTTTAGAACAGCATTAAAACTTATATTTTTGTCAAAGTATTTAGGGTAATATTGCTGTATCATATCAATATTTTTTATAACATCATTGAATGAATTTTTATTATTTTTAATATAAGATCTATAGCTATGCCCTTTTTTGTTTCCATCTAGGCTAATCAGTAGAATGAAATTATTATCAATTAAAAATTTGATATGTTTATGTATTAAGGAAGCATTTGTTGTTATATTAAATTCTAATTCTAGTCCTTTTTCACGGTTTAATTGCTTCGTCTCTTCTATTACTTTTTTTATAAAATCAATGTTTATTAGTGGCTCGCCGCCAAAAAAACCTATTATTAACTTAGATTTGGAAGGCTTAATATTGAAAATGTATTTTAAAAAATTTATGGCAAAATCAGTATTTATGTTTTTATGGTTTGTTTTCCCTATTTTATATAACTCCCCTAAAGAGCAATAAGAGCAATGTAAATTGCAATGATCAGTAGTCTCGAATACTATTTGGCGGACTTGGCTAATATTTTTTTTTATTATTGATTCATCAAAGGAGGTTTCAAAATCAGTATTTTCAGCTTCTTTGAATAAGCCATATTTTTCTAAATATTCATATTTTTTTAAATAGTATGGATCTACATTTGCTGATTTATCATAAGCTTTTCTCAATTCAGGATGTATCAATAAAGATAATAGACTTTGAGCACTATATAAATATGAATTACTATTTTTAGTTAAAAAAACAACTGATTCTTTCATGATGAATTAATTAGATATAACGAAGAGTATATTAATGTAATAATAACATACCTATCTTGAATAATTTGTAGTACAAAGTTTATGCTATTTGTACTAGAATCTCCAAGTTTTTACTTGGAGATTCTAAATGTTAAAAAGCTTTTTAGCTTAATAATGTTCACTCTGATTAGCGCTGTAACTCACACTAGTCTCGGAGCAGGTACTACCACAAGTACATCCTCCTTTTAAAACCTTCATTGAACGCTTATCCAATGAGTTTTCGCTAAGCTTGTTCAGCTTTAATTTTCCAAGGATTTGTTTTTTGTCTTTTTCCATGACTATTCGTTATTAGATTGTTAATACTCTGTCCTCCATGGACTAATGTTACAAATGTATAGCATCCAATGCGCAATAGCAATAGCCTGCTTGAACCTTTTTCTATTTTCTTGCGCATAAATTTACTTTTTTAGTAGTTTCTTCGTGATCCAACTTCGAATTGTACTTTCTGCGATACCGATCATGGAAGCAATTGAGCGGACGCTTTTACCTTTATCTAATAATATTTGTATCTCGCACATCAACTTTTTTCCGATTTTTTTTGGGGGGGTATGCATTTTTTCATTAGGAAAATCGATTTTTTTTTCTTTGTATGGGTACAGAAGGTTACAATGGCTAGCTCTTTCGACGGCTTCTTGCATAGAATGAACATCCAATTTAACGAATAGGGACTTGATCTGATTTTGTATAGTATGTTTACTACGGCATAAAGTTTCTGCTATCCCATTCGTATTTAAGCCTTGTTGAGCAAGAACTGATATTACTCGTTCCCGCTCGTTAAGAAAAATCATTCTATGTGTGCTCCAAGATATGGTTTCCGATTCATATTTTTCATAAGTTAGCGAGTTTTTGTAGTGTAAGTAGAAGCCTTTTTTTTTATATGCGGCACTTTCTACAGAACAGATTAAATAACCCATTTTTTCATTCTTCCAAACAGGAATCATTCTTTGGTAGACCATTTGTGTTAGTGGACCTTTGGTAAAAGAGTTTTTGCGGATCAAACGGAATGTACATGAAATATGATCTATCTCATTTCTCTTTTCATGTAATGCCTGCAAGAGTTGTGGGATAATTTCCAAAAAGTTGTTCCATAGAGATAGATCTTCAGGATGGATAATCAGAGGATATAAATCGAAGTTAAGTTTCATTGCTTCCTCGACAGAATAACCACATAGGAATAAATCATCCGGTTTGACATAGATGAAACGTTTTTTTGATATATCTAATACGTAAAAGCTACCAGTAATGGCCGCAGAAAATATTCTGCAATATTGAATCAGAATAGGCTCCTGTTTATCTGAAATTTCCGTTATGTTATTTATGTCTTGGTAGATAGAATCTTCAAAGGGTTTCATGATGACATCGATTTTTAGGTTATTTTCTATTTATGCCAACTGCCGAAAAAGTAATGTATGGCAAATGACTTCTCAATCTTACTCTCTACATTCTTAGTTGTTTCAGTGTTTATGATTCTTTTTATATCTGTATGAGTTAGAGGTGTTATTAGTTCTGCTGGAATTAATGTCACACGCTTTTGATAATTGCTGTTTTTGTATACTTGAGTGGTCATGTAGGGGCCTGTTGTATTAAGAATCAACTCGCAAAGATCAGAGTACATGTTGCTATTCTTCTCAGTACAAAATACAGCATCGATCAACTCTTTGAAATAAGGATGCTCCGGAACTGTTGCCATAAAAGCATTTCCAACAATGTAAGGTACATGGATACGGACAGCGTGAGCTTCCGGTTCCAATCCCATGGCACATTCTGTATTACATAATATAGGGGTGATATTTTCCGTACATTCATAATCCATGTCTACATATAGACCACCAAACTTATAAAGTATTAAATACCGGATTGCGTCCCAACGTTGTACATTATGTGGAAAAGCATTATAGGCCGGAATAAATTCCGGATAATAGGTTTTCAAAAATGTCTCTATATCATTTTTATTCCAAAACCGATACTCCCAATCGGGATTTAGCTCTTTCCATGATTGAGAAATCTCGACTAAAGAAGGAGGTGGTCCCGCTAAATCCTCATAGATCTGATGAATGATCTGTGGAATTTTAGGATGTATATGATTATTTCGGATTGCGGCGACAAAGTGCTCTTTTAAGTAAAAGTATTCTTTAGGCATATACAGTTCCTCGAAAGATGTATTATATTCTTTGGTTTGTGAATATAAATCGGCTTCTATGTCCGGACAGATGAAAGATGGATGAACAATATGGTCGATTTCCTCGTTTTTGATGTTGGTAAATGGATGATTTTTTATAGCATGGGGCATTTTGTCATAATATGCGATCTTTGTTATTAAATTTTTGTTTGGAATGATCGATAATCGATTATTGATAAGGTTCGTGTATGCGTATTTTACCTCCCAAAAATGTTCATTACTGTGATTTGCTATATTGAAGAGCCTGTTCCAGCGATATTGGAATGGAGCGTGAGAAGGTAAATTTGATAAGTAATCCAGTTGGTTAAAAAGATCGTACTTGTTTTCGTTAAGGCAGTGCTCTTGCCAAACTCGTCTCCAACCAGCCCATCCGGATACGTGGGTTAGGTTAGAATAATAGTAAGTTCCGTCTCCCCTGTTTTTACCGAATTGATAATTACTTCCGGATATATGTCCGATGCGTTCGTCGTTTCTGAATTTTTTTAGTAATGTCGTACAAAAACCAAAGAATGAAAGAGAGGGTACACAGTCATCTTCTAGTATGATTCCTTCGGGCTCTTGCTCGAAGAACCAAGAAATCGAATGAAAACAGTGTTTGTCGTATCCTTGATTTTTTTCCTGATATAGTTTAAATACTTGGCATTCCCAATCAATGTGGGAAACAATGGACGTTGTTTCCTTACATATTTTACACTGTGTGTCATTAGTTGATTCATCTACTGCTATATATAGTCTTCTCGGTTTCACCACTTTGATACGATCAAATACTTGCTTTATATTTGACCGATTAAAGGCTATAAGGAGAATCGCTATTTTGGGGTCGTAGATTATCATAATATGTATTAGTTCTTGATTAATGACAAACTTAGTATTTCTGTAAGGTTACACTTAGAGTTCCTAATAACATAATTCAATGCAAGCATCCAGGAAAAACGTATCATTGGGGGCACTGTACAGTGATTATCACGATAGTGATGGATCAACTATATAATACTGTTTAATCCTGAAGCTTGCATATGATAAAGAATAATACCTAATTATTTTGTATGATGAATTCTCCCATAAGCTGCCCTAGGCGATGTTCTAACACTACATAAAAACATCCTGTGCCAGCCTGATCTAAAGAGATGGATACACATTCACCTGCTTCGCCGGAGACTACTTCGTTATACAGGATACCTCCTTGCTCATTTACAACTTGGACAGTCAAATCATCTAGAGCATCGATAAAATGTATGCTCAATAGATTTCCGTCGATGGATAGGGTAGGAGGATTGGGAACAATCATACGATAGTCTTCTTTACCCCATGTTCCTTCGGTTGGAATGGTATCTCCCAATACTACTTGAGGTAAAAATATACCTAAGCAGATAATTAATAAGGTCAACAAATGCTTATTCATAATATATGGTTTGAATTTTCTGCAATTTAAAAAGTTTAATGAAAGTAAGGCGAAAAATCCAGAACAAAGTTCAGAACATATTTTTGTTCTGGGTCTGTTCTGATTTGTATAGAGTTAAAAACCAGCAATAAACGAATTAAAATCCTGAACTCTTCCAGCTTCCTTAAAGATTTTTTTATAAAGACGAGAACGGAGTGGTGAACTATTGTATCGCAATATCTCTGTCATCCTTGTAGAGCTAAGTTTCATCTTTGTCAAGTAACAAACCTGTATTTCCTTATAGGAGATCTTCGGATAGCTCTCCTTTAATCGTGCCGTAAAGTTATTGAAGGTTTGATCTAATAGTTTTTCTAATGCTCTCCATTCATCATCGGTTAGTTTTACACAGTCTTCTGTATGGATTTTTTTATAAATATCAGAGTCCTCCATTTGAGCAATCCGTAAAGATTGTCTCTTTTCATCAGCATCTATACTTTCATTATGAATTTCCAGTACTCTCTTCTCTTGCAAGAGCTGTTGACCTTCCCATCCTTCTTGTCGCTCTTTTTCCATGGCTATTAGTTGTTCTTGCAATTTCTCAATCTGTTGTCTGTTTTCTTCTTTTATCCGGAGATTGTTTTGACGTTGTTTCTCGATAGTCTGCTCCAATATCTTTTTTTGGTTTTTTATTTCTTTCTCTCTTCTTCGCCAATAAGAATAAATCCCTAAGCTTATAAAAACACATGCACAGATAATCAAAGCATACAGATAGCGTTCCTTATCTTTTTTCATTACTTTTATTTGAGACAGGTATAGTGCTTCTTGAATTTTCTGATAGTTGTAAAAATAATCCATTCTCCGGATTGACTCTGTTTCCACGATTCTATCGATAGAGTCTCTGCATGCTTCATATCTTTTATTTAAAGCGATACTCTCTATCCATGCGGATTGTTTTTCTTTTACATATGATAGATATTTCAATGCTCCCGCATGAGTTTGTATAGAAGGGCTACTTAATGCCTTTTGCAGATAATATTCCGAGGAATCGAGTTGCGCTGTCTCTAAATAATATCTGCCTAGTACCAAATAGGCAGGAAAGCGTGACTCTTCTGTTCGAAAAAGCTGTAGGGCTTGATGTATATATTTCGCGGCAGCCTTATACTCTCTCTCTTCTAAATAAATATTTGCCAATTCATTGGGTATAGTTCCGTTACCCGTAGATGGGGCATAAGGTAATGCTTCACGGTAAACCTCAATTGCTTTCGAGAGTTGTTGAGTCACGGTATATGCCCTTCCGAGGTTTCTTAAAACGTAGGCTTCTCCTATCGTATCATGAATCATTTTGAAATAATTGTTGGCTTGTTCTAGATAAGGGATCGCTTTTTCATATACATGTTGATAGATATAGAGCATCCCTATATGATTGTTAATCCGTGCTAGTAATGCGTAATCCTTCATTTGTTTTTCATCCCGTAAGGATTTCAGATAATATTCTTGTGCTTTTAAAGGACGGTTTAAGTCTTGATTGATTCTTCCTTTACAATACCAAGCTTTCGCTTTTCGTTCCAGATCGTCTGTTTCCTCATAATAATCCGTTGCGATCGTGATCAGCGAGTCGGTTTCATGCTTAACAAAAGTTTTGTCTTGCGCTTCCGTCAGCAATAAATAATAATGTGCCTTATCTTTTCGGGATAGGTTTTCTTTGTTCTCTATTTGCTCAAGGAGCATTAAGGCGCTATCCGGATGTTGGGGCATAAGGTTCTCTATTTTTCGGAAGTCTATGGTTTGATGGCCCATTCCGTCGCAAGAGATCCATATAATAGGTATTAGAATTAACAGGAAAACAATGTTTTTCTTCATCTGCGTATTATTTGTTGGCGATAAAGATAATACAAAAAGGCGAGGATATTCCGGCTGGAAAGTCCGACTTTTTTGAACGGTTTTTATTAATGTTGTAAATGCATTGAATAACAGATTGTTACGCTAGGTGTAAACTGTCTGTTTATGGCTTGTCAAATGAATAACTTACGGTTTGTCAAGTGAATAACTTACGAGTAGGGGTAGCCGTAAGCTTACGAGTTGGGAAATGATTAGTTATTCACTTGAGGAGCCTTTTGGGGGAGAAATATACTTCGATGCCACTTGAAGTATATCTTCTCCGGGCATAGGATATATACTGTATCGGCAAAGTAAGTATATCTGTGACTATGCCTAAATTTACTTCACAGATTTTACTGTTATTTTCTAAGGTACTTCACATCTTAGAGAAGCTTCTCCTGAAAAACTTCACAGGGTTGAAAGTTGTTTCCTGAACCGGTTCAC
>NZ_JAMOKU010000037.1:0-53783 GCF_023656845.1 Parabacteroides sp. Y3-G-102
GAAAGTATCTCTGATGGCAGAATCAACTGTGCCAATGCTAATAGTCCTTGATTGTTCATGGTACAAAGGTGCAAATTTTCTATAGAATTAAAGAATTTTCCCCCTGATTTATCGGGTGAGCCATCGCTATCCGTGTGATGCGCTCATGTAAGGAGATGGGGATTCGCACTGTTGCCGTATATTCGGAGACCGATCGTACCGCTCGGCATGTAATGTATGCGGATGAGGCAGCCTTGATAGGCCCGGCGGCTTCCAAGGAAAGTTATTTGAATATAGACAATCTGATCGCTGCGGCGAAACGGCACCATGCCGATGCGATACATCCCGGTTATGGTTTCTTGTCGGAGAACGCGGACTTCGCACGCCGTTGTAAGCAAGAAGGATTGATATTTATCGGCCCGTCAGCGGAGACGATGGAAGCGATGGGAGATAAGATCGCCGCACGCAAACGCATGATCGCCGCAGAGGTTCCTGTGGTTCCCGGTACGGAGCAACCGTTGCAAAGTGCGGAAGAAGCGCTTCGGGTTTGCGAAGAAATTGGTTTCCCTGTTATGCTGAAAGCTTCTATGGGAGGTGGAGGAAAAGGGATGCGCCTGATACATGAGAAGGGCGAGGTTGTCGAGGCTTATCATACGGCTCGTTCAGAATCGTTGTCCTCATTTGGTGATGATACGGTATATATAGAGAAATTCGTAGAGGAGCCGCATCATATAGAATTCCAGATATTGGGAGATAACCATGGTAATGTCATTCATCTATTTGACCGGGAATGTTCGGTTCAACGTCGTAACCAGAAAATAGTAGAGGAAAGCCCGTCTCCATTCCTAACAGCGGACTTACGTAAAGAAATGGGGGAAAAGGCTGTGGCTGCGGCTAAAGCGGTTCATTATTCCGGAGCGGGAACGATAGAGTTCCTTGTAGATAAGGACCGCCATTTTTATTTTTTGGAAATGAATACCCGGCTACAAGTAGAGCATCCTATCACGGAAGAAGTGGTAGGGGTGGATTTGGTAAAGGAACAAATCCGTATCGCCAATAATGAGGTTTTGCATCTTCGTCAAGAAGATCTTTTCCAACGAGGACATGCCATCGAGTGCCGGATCTGTGCGGAGGATACGGAAAATAATTTCATGCCTTCCCCGGGTATTATCCGGCAATTAACGGAACCGAATGGTATCGGGGTACGTATCGATAGCTATGTATATGAAGGGTATGAGATTCCGGTCTATTATGACCCTATGATCGGTAAATTAATCGTATGGGCAACGACACGTGCGTATGCGATCGAGCGTATGCGCCGGGTTCTATATGAATATAAAATCACGGGCTTAAAGACGAACCTCAGTTATTTGAAACGTATCATGCATAATCCTGATTTCGTGAAAGGGGAATATAATACATTATTTATCGCTAAGAATGCCCGGATGCTACAACGGTCTAACGGTAATAACGAGGAAATCGAGAATATCGCCATGATCGCCGCTTATATGGATTATTTGATGAATTTAGAGGAAAATACTTCTACCCAATTGGTGGATACACGTCCTATCAGCCGTTGGCGGGAGTTTGGTTTACAAAAAGGTGTCTTACGGATTTAACGGGTATTGGTTATGGAAATACATATCGGAAATCGTGAGGCCGATGTGACATTGGTCAGTAAAGAAGGGAATAAAGTCCGGCTTTCTATCGACGGGAAGCCGTATGATGTGGATATCGTGATGACGGAGAACGGCAGTTGTTCTGTCTTGCACGATGGGAACTCATTTAACGCGGAGATCATCTCCGGAGAAGATCATCGGAGTTATGACGTGAATATGTTCTACCGTTCCTATCATGTGGATATCGTAGATACCCAAAAGAAATATTTGCGTATGCGTAAAAGTGCGGAAGAGAAGCAAGATGACAAGATTGTCGCCCCGATGCCGGGTAAAGTCGTGAAAATACCTGTGCGGAAAGGAGATCGCTTGGAAACGGGGGATACCGTGGTCGTACTTGAGGCGATGAAGATGCAGAGTAACTATAAGGTAAGCTCAGCATGCGTGGTAAAAGATATATTGGTATCCGAGGGAGATTCCGTTGATAACAATCAAGTGCTTATGACTTTAGACCTATTAAAAGATGATTCATATGAATAACGAGCAATTATATAAAGATTTTGAGGCTTTGAATAAAGAGGCCTCGTTGGGAGGAGGATTGAATCGCATTGAGAAACAACATGCTTGCGGGCGTATGACCGCCCGTGAACGAATCGAGATGCTGTTGGATAAAGGGACTTTCAATGAGCTGGATAAATTCGTGGTGCATCGGTGTACAAACTTCGGGATGGATAAGAATAAGATTCCCGGTGATGGAATGGTAAGTGGTTATGGAAAGATCGATGGTCGTTTGGTATTTGTTTACGCTTATGATTTTACCGCATACGGTGGGACCTTGAGTGCCACGAATGCCGCTAAGATCGTGAAAGTGCAACAATTAGCCTTAAAGAACGGAGCGCCGATCATCGCCTTGAATGACTCGGGGGGTGCCCGGATTCAAGAAGGGGTGAATAGCTTGGCTGGTTATGCTTCTATCTTTTACCAAAATACGATGGCCTCGGGAGTCGTTCCCCAATTATCGGCTATTTTGGGGCCTTGTGCGGGGGGCGCTTGTTATTCCCCGGCTTTGACCGATTTTATTTTTATGGTCAAAGAGCAAAGTCATATGTTTATCACGGGGCCGGATGTCGTAAAGGCGGTGACTCACGAGGTGATCGATAAGGAAGAGCTGGGCGGGGCGCAGGTACATAGCGGAAAAAGCGGGGTCGCACATTTTGTGTGTGATACGGAAGAGGAGACTTTGATGAGTATCCGGGAACTTCTGAGTTTCCTGCCTTCTAATAATATGGAAGACGCTCCAGTTATAGCTTGTGCTGACGATGTGCGTCGGGTAGAAGAGTCGTTGCAGCATGTGATTCCGGAAGATCCTAATGTCCCTTATGACATCAAGGATATTATAGAGCCGATAGTGGATAATCATTACTTTTTCGAGGTTATGCCTCATTTCGCTCGCAATATTGTAGTGGGATTCGCTCGTTTGGGAGGCCGTACCATAGGTATCGTAGGGAACCAACCTGCCTTTTTAGCGGGAGTCTTGGATATCGATGCTTCTGATAAGGCCGCACGTTTCATTCGCTTCTGCGATTGCTTCAATATTCCATTGATCACGTTCGAGGATGTGCCGGGCTTCTTGCCGGGCTGTACGCAAGAACATGCGGGAATTATACGCCACGGGGCAAAAATTGTCTACGCTTATGCGGAGGCCACGGTTCCCAAAATCACGTTGATTACCCGGAAGGCTTACGGGGGAGCCTATATCGTAATGGCAAGTAAGCCTACCGGTGCCGATATAAACTTGGCATATCCGATGGCTGAGATTGCGGTGATGGGGGCTGAAGGTGCCGTGAATATATTATACCGGAAAGCCAACGATGAGGAGAAGAAACAAGCAATTCGTGAATACACCGAGAAATTCTCAAATCCTTACCGGGCAGCCGAGCAAGGATTTATAGATGAAGTCATACAACCTAGAGACACACGTTTTAAATTGATTCAGGCGTTGGAAATGGCGAAAAATAAGAGCCAGAGTAATCCTCCTAAAAAACATGGAAATATTCCCTTGTAGTAATTATTATTTAAGGAAAATCAAAGCCTCTTCCTGTCGGGAGGATAGCTTAGAGGTTAAAAGATCCCGGTTCAATTGTTTTGTCCCGGGATTTTTTTATTTGGATAATAAAAGTAAACAAAAAAGCGAAAAGATATGATATATACGGAAAACATGCTATCTTTGTTCCCGAATCGGTTCCGCATATACCATTCGGGTATGTGGATTAAAAGGGAATCGGGTGTAAATCCCGGACAGTCCCGCTGCTGTGAAGCTCCGAAGAACATCTTGAAACAACACTATCGCCACTGGTTCTAGCGACCGGGAAGGCTTCAAGATGGGAGTCAGTCAGAAGACCTGCCATTCATTAAAGGCTGTTTTTGCTCGAGGGATTAGGAAAGCAGTACGAAAAGATAAGCAATATCTTAAAAGGAACAAAGACGTATGAAAAGGATCTGTTCGCACTGTCGTGCGACATTTGAATGGCCGGTAACCCTTTTGCCGGAAGAGGAAAGTTTGTCTAAATTATCAGCATAAGAAATAGAAAATATATTAGTAAATGTTGTTAGAATGGATGCCAGATTAAACTGGGATACTAAATGTTCAATATGTGTATCTCTGCCGAAGTGATTCGCCAGAGGTACTTTTTTATCTTAAATTAATATATACATGAATAGATATGGAATGGATTAATGAATTGTTATGGGGAGAAGGGGTAGGGCATTCTATCCTTTTGTTATCCGTTGTGATCGCTCTGGGGATCCAGCTTGGTAAACTGAAGCTATTCGGTATCTCTTTAGGGATTACCATGGTACTGTTTGTCGGGATCTTTCTCGGGCATTTCGGTTTTACGGCGAATCCGTCGGTCGTTCATTTTTTTAGAGAGTTTGGTTTGATCTTATTTGTTTACTCGGTAGGTATGCAAGTAGGCCCCGGATTTTTCTCTTCGTTTCGAAAGGGAGGGATCACGTTGAATATGCTTGCTTGCGGTATTGTTTTTCTAGGGGTGATTACTGCCTTGATTATACATTATATTACAGGCATTCCTATACCGACAATGGTAGGTATCTTATCCGGAGCAGTGACGAATACACCGGGATTGGGCGCTGCTCAACAGGCTTATTCAGATATGACGGGGATCTCGGATGAAACGATCGCTTTAGGATATGCGGTTGCCTATCCGTTAGGTGTGATCGGCATTATCTTGTCGATGATTTTTATCCGTTATGTTTTCCGTATCTCTTTTGCGAAGGAGACGGAACAATTGGAAGAAGAGACGGATACGGAATCGGGAGGAGAGGCTGTACCTATCTCTTTGGTGGTGAAGAATCCGGCGATTTTTGGTCGTAGCGTAAGTGAGCTATCTAAATTGTTGGAACACCGTGAATTTGTTATTTCCCGTATTTTACGTAACGATACGAATCGGATAGAGATCGTGGCGGGGAACACGGTATTGAATGGGGATGATAAGATTTTTGTTATTACCGCAGAGCATGACGTGGAGGCGATAAAGACTTTTATCGGTCAAGAAATACAGATGGATCGTAAGCAATGGATTCCGGCGGAAAGCCAGTTTATCAGCCGGCGTATTTTGGTTACCCGGTCTGAAATCAACGGTAAGCAATTAGGGGCTTTGCAGTTACGCCGTTTACATGGAATTAACGTGACTCGGATCAATCGTGCGGGGCTGGAGTTGGTAGCTACTCCTAATCTGGTCTTGCAAATAGGCGACCGGGTGACAGTGGTCGGTAGTGAATTGGCGGTGGAGAAAGTTGCCGAGACGCTGGGTAATTCAATGAAACGCTTGAATGAACCTAATTTGGTGACTATTTTTGTTGGTATAGTTTTGGGTATTATCGTGGGAAGTCTTCCTATTAGTTTTCCGGGTATTCCTCAACCGGTGAAATTAGGATTAGCGGGAGGTCCGTTGATCGTTGCGATATTGATAAGCCGGTTCGGTTATCGTTATAAATTGGTTACTTATACCACGCAAAGTTCTAATTTACTATTGAGGGAATTAGGAATCACGTTGTTTCTCGCCTGCGTGGGATTGAGTGCGGGTGAAGGTTTTGTCGATACGATAGTCAATAAGGGTGGTGTAGCTTGGATCGGTTATGGTTTTATAATAACGTTATTGCCTCTACTGATTATCGGTTGTGTGGGAAGGTATTTTTATAAACTGAATTATTTTACGTTGATGGGATTGATTGCGGGAAGTACGACCGATCCTCCTGCGTTAGCCTATTCCAATATGGCGGCAGGAAATGATGCGCCGGCGGTTGGATATGCGACGGTTTATCCATTGACCATGTTTTTGCGTGTGTTGACCGCACAGTTAATGATATTATTCTTTTATACATAGAATAAATATTTTGTTGTTAGTAATGTTTAGAAAAGTGTAAACTCCCTAGCCTTCCGCCGAAGTGATTCGCCGGGGGGCTTTTTTGTTGCTAATCAAAAAGTAAACATGTATCTTTGCGGCCAATCAAGGTGTAGATGTTATCGATTCCGATAATAATCAGTAAAAGGGAATCCGGTGCGAGTCCGGAGCTGTACCCGTAGCTGTAAGTCCTTGGAGCCCCGGCAAATCTTGTTGCCACTGCCTATCGGATAGGCGGGAAGGTAGCCGACAGAGGGTGGACGAGCCAGAAAACCTGCCATGATTTTGTTATGCGACGTTTCGGGTGAAGACGTTGGTAAATCTAAATGTTGCTATGCGAGATTTATATCTTATAAGATGCCTATGCGTTTTTAGCGCATGGTTATTCTCTTTGGGTGTCGCTTACGGTCAACAGATCGATACGACGGCCTATCACGAGCTTTCCGGGGTGGAAGTGGTGGAGAAGGTACGTCCGTCGGTCACCCGTGAAGGTACGCCTTTGCAAATTATGGACCGGGCGGGAATCGATCGCTTGGGAGTACAAGACCTATCCGAGGCCGTGAAACGCTTCTCGGGAGTTACGGTACAGGATTATGGGGGGATCGGAGGATTGAAAACGGTCTCGGTACGTAGCTTGGGGGCGAAGCATACCGCCGTCAGTTACGATGGGGTGACGATTACGGACGCGCAAAGCGGGCAAGTCGATATCAGCCGTTTCTCGTTGGATAATGTGGAGATGGTTTCCTTGTCAATCGGGCAGTCGGATGACATTTTCCAAACGGCAAGGGTGTATGCTTCGGCAGGCGCCTTGAATATACAAACCGGAAAGCCCACGTTTAAAGACAAATCGTTTCATACTTATCTTAAGGTTAAGGGAGGTTCCTTCGGGCTTTTTAATCCTGTGCTGCATTATGATCAAAAATTAGGAAAGCGTTGGAGCGCATCCTTACATGGTGATTTCGTGCGTGCGGATGGACAATATCCCTATACATTAATTAATGGGGAATTGGAAACGAGAGAGAAGCGAAGAAATAGCGATATCCATTCTTTCCATTTGGAAGGTAATCTATTCGGCGATTTTGGAAGGGGAGGCGAACTTTCCTTTAAGGCGTACTATTTTGATTCGGAGCGGGGGCTTCCCGGTTCTGTTAATTTATATAACAAGAACACTTCTGAACGATTATGGGATAATAACTTTTTCGTGCAATCGGGGTATAAGAATGTTCTTAATGAGAAATTTACGCTACGGGCCATGGCTAAGTATAATTATGCTTTTACTCGTTATTTAGATATAAATGATAAATATGCTGCGGGCGAACAAGTCGATTTGAATACACAGAATGAGTATTATGGCTCTGTAGGTTTGCTGTATACTCCTATAAAGTATGTATCGGCGACGTTGACTACGGATTTAACTCGCTCTATGCTGGACAATAATTTTGTGAACGGCCCTAATCCAAAGCGAATGGCCTCTCAATCAGTACTAGCGGTGCAATATAAGAACAGTCGATTCACGGCTACCGCTAGTTTATTGGGAACATATATCACTGATAAAGTGGAGCAAGGGGAAAAACCGGATGATAAGAGGCGTTTATCCCCGGCTGTAAGTTTGTCTTGGCGGCCATTCTCGGAAAGTACTTTGCGGATACGTGCCTCTTACAAAGATATATTCCGGGTTCCTACATTTACGGACTTGTATTACCTCCGTATGGGAAATACAAATTTGAAACCGGAAGAAACTTCCCAATATAATGTAGGGGTAACATGGAGTTCTTCCTGTGGGGATTGGCTGCGGCATTTCAGTATTTCGGCGGATGGATATTATAATACGGTGAAAGATAAGATCGTGGCTTTACCTACCATGTATGTTTGGAAGATGATGAATATGGGCGAAGTGGATATTAAAGGGGTAGATGTAAATTTATCTACACAATTCCGATTGCCCTTACGAATGAGCTTGCTTTTGGCTTCCACTTATTCTTTTCAATACGCGGTTGATGTGACAGATCCGGAAGCTAAGAATTATAAGGATCAGATTCCTTATACACCTCGTCATTCTGGCACGGTTTCCGTAACCTTGGAAAATCCATGGGTAAATGTCTCTTATATACTGACTGCGGTTGGTGATCGTTATGCATTGCCGCAAAATATAGATCGGAACAGGATTGATTCTTATATAGAACAGAGTATTTCTATAAATCGAGATTTTCGTTTTCGATATTTCGGTTTGCGTTTGCAAGGTGAATTGTTAAATCTTGCGAACGTGAATTATGATGTTATTCAGTATTATCCCATGCCGGGCCGTTCTTGGCGTTTAAGTATTTGTTTATCCTATTAGTAAACTATAAAAGTAAAGTAATGAAAAAGAAGAATTTAGTTTGTGTCTCTGCCTTGTGTGCATTGATGTCTTTCTCGTTTGTCAGCTGTGATGATGACAATGAGCCTTCACTGAACATACCAAATGTATCTGTAACTAATGTCAGTTTTACGGATGAGAATCCGGAAGCTTTAAAAGTTAGCGGAACCTTAAATTGGACAGCTCCGTCTTCTGTTGACAATGTAACAAAGTACGTGATTTATGGTTCCTCTGATGGAACCGCTAAAGATATGAAAATTGCGGAGGTAGAAGTTGGAACACATTCATATGCTATTACGGATGTCGTAAATATAGGCTATTTATTAGTTATAGCCGCAAATGCGGAAGGTGAGTCTTCTGTTTATGCTTCCGTAAGAGTTATTGATTTTGTGAAGGATAGTTCTTTCATGGCTTTATATTTCTTGAATTCGGGCAATATGGGAAATAACAACTCTTCTTTATATATGTACGACATAGAAAAGGATGAGGTTGTCCCCGATTATTTCTTGGCTCAAAATGGCAGGGGGCTGGGAGATACGGCACAGGATATGATCGTGTATGGCGATAAGATGTATATCGCGGTATATGGAGAGTCTACGATAGAAGTGACAGATCTGAAGGCAAAATCCATTAAGCAAGTCAAGACAGAGGGGCAGCCCCGTTATATGGTATCAGAGGGTGGAAAAGTCTATATTAGCTATTATAATGGATATGTCGCTCGTTTGGATACCGCATCCTTGGAGGTTGAGGCGAAAGTAAAGGTCGGACGGAATCCGGAACAATTGGCGGTATCTTCTAATAAATTGTTTGTCTCAAACTCCGGAGGTATGGATTACAGTACCGAGGTTGGGTATGATAAAACGGTATCAGTGGTTGATCTGTCTACTTTTACAGAGATAAAGAAGTTGGATGTAGTATTGAATCCCACACGGATACAGGCGGATGAGCAAGGAAATGTATATGTGGTTTCTATGGGTAACTATGCGGATATACCCAATACGGTACAAAAGATAAATACGGAGACTTATGAGGTTACTTCCCTTACGAATTGTCCAAACGCAACGGAGATGGCCTATGAGGATGGCAAGCTATTTCTGTTCTATGCGCAATGGGGAATGTCTAGCCCTGCATTTTTAACATTTGATACAAAGAGCCAATCTGCGGGAACGAGCTTTATTACAGATGGAACCTCAATACAATCCCCTTATTCAATCAGTGCCGTGGGTGGAAATGTCTATGTCGCAGAGTCTGATTATAAGAATAATGGCGATATCTATTGTTTCGGAGGTGACGGTAAATTGTTCAAGAAGTTTGAGGCCGGTTTAAATCCCATGAAAGTAGTCCTCGCTCAAAAAGATAATATCTAATGCGATTACTGATTCTCTTAGGGTTCGCTTTCTGGATGGTGGCATGTACGCCATCCGGAAAGCAAACTTCTTCCAAGGAAGCTCTTTCCTCTGATAGTATTCAATATGCCCAAGGTTTCACGGTTCAGCGCTTTGATACCTATATAATGGTGGAAGTTCGTGATCCGTGGGATAGCACCCGTCTGCTTCAACGCTATTTATTGGTAGACCGGACAAAGTCGGTTCCCGGCGGATTACCCAAAGGGACGATCGTGAAGGTCCCGGTAAAAGATATTGTGATTTATACTTCTGTCCATGCGGCTATTATTGATCAACTGCACGAAACCGATAAGGTTATAGGCGTTTGTGAGCCTCGTTATATGGATACTCCTGCCATACAAGAGGGTATACAGGCCGGAAGAATCGCTGATTTAGGTGAGGCTACCTCTCCGAATATAGAGAAAATGATAGAGATCGGCGCGGAACTCGTGATAGCTTCCCCATTCCAGAACAGTAGTTATGGGCCTGTCGAGAAGATAGGGATACCCATTATCGAAGGAGCCGACTATATGGAGGCATTTCCTTTGGGGCGTACGGAGTGGATTCGCTTTTATGGTTTGCTATTCGGAAAGGAAGAGATGGCCGATTCTATATTTAAAGAAACAGAGCAAGCCTATTTGTCTCTAAAGGACTTAACCGCAAATATAGATAATCGTCCTACTGTTTTGTCGGAGAAAAAGTTCGGCTCTTCGTGGTATGTACCATCCGGAGATAGTTATATGGCTCATCTTATCGAGGACGCCGGAGCTGATTATATGTTTAAGGATTTACCGGGTGCCGGAAGTACCCCCTTAGCGTTTGAGACCGTGTTTGATAAAGCGATCCATGCGGATATTTGGCTTGTTAAATATAATCAGTCTTCTGAGATGACCTATAACGATTTACGCTCCGAATATACTCCTTACGAGAATTTCGACGCTTTTAAAAAAAAACGGATTTATACCTGTAATACAGGTGCAGTTCCTTATTACGAGGAATTCCCTATACATCCGGAATATTTATTGAAAGATTTAATCTGGATTTTCCATCCGGAGCTAGTATTCGGGTATTCTCCCCGTTATTTTAGAGAAATGCCCTGATTGTCTTAAAGGTTTCATATCTTTGTTGAAATGTCGTTTCTAGACAAATAAAGGTATTAGACTATGAAGATAAAAAAGGTATATGCTGATGCTTTAACTACATTAGCGAAGGGAACAGATGCCGGGATTTACAGGTTGAATCCCAAACGAGTTGAAATCGTGAGTCGTGAGCAAGATGTAAAACGTGTTCTTGCTGAATGTGAGAAGACTGGTAAATCTGTAACCTTTAAAGCTGGGGGGACCTCTTTATCCGGCCAGACTATTACAGATTCTGTATTGATGGAAATCAGTCCTGACTATGGAAAGGTTAAGATTTCAGGAGATGGGAGTTTGGCTAAATTCCCTTGTGGTATAACTGGAGAAGAGGCGAACCGCTGGTTGAAACCTTATGGCCGTAAGCTAGGGCCTAGCCCTGCCTCCATCAAATCCGCACGTATCGGCGGGATCGTAGCGAATAACTCGAGTGGTTCTAGCTATGGTATTATCCATAACTCCTATAATACGGTCCGGGATATGGAGATTATCTTTGCGGATGGAGCCTTTTTGGATACTTCTTCGTTAGCGAGTCGCAGGGATTTCATGCAAACGCATATAGGCTTATTGGAGAAGTTGATGAATTTCCGTTTGGAGATCTTGTTGAATCCGGACATGGAAGACCGGATTCTATCTAAATATGAGTTGAAGAATACATGCGGTTATGGAATGAACTCTTTCTTGGATTATACCGATCCATACGATATACTCATGCATTTAATGGTTGGCTCGGAAGGAACCTTAGGGTTTATTTCTTCGGTTACTTTCGAGACAGTCCCCGATGAGGCTTTAAAAGCTTCCGCCTTGATTTATTTCCCCTCTTTGATGGAGGCGTGCAGAGCCATAGCCCCGTTACGCCAATGCAAAGTGTCCGCCGCCGAGTTGATGGATAGAAACGCCTTACATGCGGTAGAGGATGAACCGGGGATGCCGGAGATATTACATTCTTTACCCGAGGATGCGGTAGCGTTGCTGATCGACACGTCTTCTAATTCGGAAGAAGAACTTCAAATCCAATTCCGGGATATAGAGGAGCGGCTAGCAGATATACAGACCTTATATCCGGTATCATTTACGACCGATCCGAAGCTTTACGCTACTTATTGGCGGGTACGAAACGGTTTATTTACTTCCGCTGCGGGAAGACGGCCACGGGGGACGGTATCTATTATTGAAGATATTGCTTTCCGGGAAGAGGTTTTAGGAGAGGCTTTGGAACAAGTGCGTGGGGTCTTGTCGGATTATGGATACGGAAATGCGGTGATGTGGGGACATTTATTGGATGGAAACGTTCATTTCACGATTTTTCCGGATATAAACGCACAGGAAGGTATCGATCATTACGCTTCTTTTATGCGTAGCCTTGTAGATGTGGTACTTTACTACGACGGTAGCTTGAAAGCGGAGCATGGCACGGGACGAAATATGGCTCCATTTGTTAAAGATGAATGGGGTGAGGAGATTTATGAGTTGATGTGGAAGATCAAAAGGCTCTTTGACCCGGAAAATATATTAAATCCGGGTGTCCTTTTAAATCGGGACCCGGATGTGTTTATAAAGAACTTAAAGCAAATACCGTTGGCGAATGAGCTGATCGATAAATGCATCGAGTGTGGTTTTTGTGAGATACAATGTCCGTCAAGGCATGTGACATTGACACCCCGGCAACGTATCGTGATCTATAGGGAATTATCGGCTTTGGCGGAACAGGGGGAAACAAACTCTAAGCGATATAAAGAACTCAAGAAAGCCTTTAACTATAAAGGTAACGCTACCTGCGCTACCGATGGCCTATGTGCTACGGCATGTCCGGTTGGCATTAATACCGGTTTATTGATCAAAGAGTTACGGTGGAAAGAGAATGGTGTCTTGGCGAATGCTATCGCTTCGGGCATCGCCGGGAATATGGGAACCGTAACGGGTATGCTTCGTCCTTTGCTTAAGCTGCCCCATGTGCTTTCAAAGCTGGTGGGGTATAACGCATTCGAGAGATTTGCCTCTTTCTTGTTTAGGGCTTCCGCTCATAAATTCCCGCTTTGGACTCGGCATACACCTTCTGGCGCGTCAAAGTTCAAGGAACTGACGGGTGTAGAGAATGGGATGGAAATGGTTTATTTCCCGTCTTGTATTACCCGTACGATGGGAGCTTCAGCTGATTATGAAGATGTGGATTTTGTAAGTGTAACGGAACAAATAATCGCTTTATTGACAAGAGCGGACTTTACGATTCGTTATCCTGAGAATCTAAGTAAGCTTTGTTGCGGCATGGCTTTTAGCAGTAAAGGGTTCCGGAAGCAAGCGGCGCAGAAGGCGGAGGAATTGAATGAGGCTCTTTTGCGGGCGAGCGATAACGGCCGCTTGCCTATTTTGTGTGACATGAGCCCTTGCTTGCTGCATATGAGGGAAACCTTGGATAAACGTTTACGATTATATGAACCTGTGGAGTTTATCTATGACTTTATGCGTGATCGTCTGAACTTTACTAAGTTGCCGGTTACGGTAGCGGTACACTCTACTTGTAGTACAACGAAGATGGGAGTACAAGACAAGCTGGTGGAACTGGCGGGCTTATGCGCGAACCGGGTGGTCTCTCCCGCTCAAGTTACTTGTTGCGGTTGGGCGGGCGATCGTGGTTTCTTCTATCCGGAACTAAACGCTTCCGGTCTTCATTACTTGAAACCGAACTTGCATGGGGCGACGGAAGGATATAGCAATAGCCGTACGTGCGAGATCGGTTTGACGATGAATAGTGGGATATCCTATAAATCGATCGTCTATTTAGTGGAAAAGGCTACTCGTTAAAAATCAAAAACCCCGGTTTCGTACAACTGAAACCCGGGGCTTTGTAGTTTGGCATTCGAAATTATAGGGAGTTTTATTTCATAGATTTTTTTTATTCATATTATGCGTAACCGTTAAGCATTCCGTTGAAATACATCGGTTTTAAAATATATACCTTTAAGATCCAAGCAAGCCATTGCTCTTTTGATGTATCGATCATCGAGAATGGGAATGAAATGTCTGGTTTCTTTTCGTAGTCAAACTCACAAAGCAACACATGACCGTAATCCGTGACGATCGGGCAAGCGGCATAACCGTTGTATTTCTCGGTCGGCTCTTTGCCTTCCATGAGCGCGATCAGGTTCTTGGCGGCGATAGGTACTTGCTTACGGATAGCGGCAGATGTTTTACTGGTCGGGATACCGGCTACATCACCCAGAGAAACGATGTTCTGGTATTTCTTATGTACCAAGGTCTCTTTATCGACCATTACCCATGCGTCCGCGGCCAATTTACCTTCTGTCCAACCTAATCCGGCATCACGAACGAAATCAGGAGCGGACATAGGCGGGGTGAAGTGTAAGAAATCGTAATCCTCTACGAACGGCGTTACGATCTTTTCTTCGCCTTTTGTCTCTATCTTCTCAAAATGTACTTGCTTCGCGGATGTGTCTACACCTTTTACACGTACATTCAAGTTAATAGGTATGTTACGTTCATTATATATTTCTAGCAAGCGAGGTGTGAAATACGGGATATCGTATAGCTCCTTCGATGCGGTAAAATAATTCAATTGCAGTTTGTCGCGAGTCCCTTGTTTCCTTGCGTAATGCTCGGATAATAAACAGATCTTTTTGGGAGCGCCACCACATTTATGTTTTGTATAGGTATCGGTATAAATACCTTTGCCTCCTTTTTTAGCGAATTCTTGAAGAGCTTTCCATGTCTTTTGGGCTCCTTCGAAATCGTAAATAGAGTTTGCGTTTCCTTGTCCCAAGGTGTCGTGGGTAATGCCCTCTACTTTTTCCCAGTTACATTGTAATCCCGGGGTCAGTACTAAAAAGTCGTATGGAATCTTTCCGTTACTTTTGGTCGTTACTTGATTCCATACGGGATCAACTGCGGCGACCGAGTCCTTTATCCATTTTATACCGCTAGGCATACAATCCTCTTGCTTCTTCCAAACATCTTCCGGTTGGTACACACCTGAGGCGATCAGAGTGAATCCCGGTTGATAAAACTGACGATCGCTGGGGTCAATCAGGGTGATATCCGGTTCATCAAGCCAATGTTTTAATCGGGCAGCCATACTGATACCAGCGGCTCCTCCACCGATAATAACGATTTTACCTTTTGCGCTGCTTGAAAAAGCGTTTGCTTTTCCGGTATTAGCTCCCGCGATCAGTCCTGTCGCCGCTAATAACTTAAAGAAATGCCGTCTGTCGACACCTTTCTTTTCTAGCGCATCTAATTGTTTCTCCAGTTCGTGTTTCATCATGACGAAAGAATTTAAGATTTTATTCGCCAGCAAAGGAAACACAATAAATTACGGTAGCCATGAAAATGACTACTACACGACTTGCGCAAATGATTTTTTTATTGGATAAGACTACTACAAGACTTTCTCAAGCTCTTTCTATGTGCGTTTAATATGCTGTTATGTAGAATATTATATATTAAGCATATTCTAGAAAATAATTTTAGTAGTTCATTAAGAAATCGACAAGATTCGTATCCCCATCAAGGGCTAATCGCTTTCTTAAGCGGTATCTTCTTAGCTCGATAGCTCGTACGGATACATTCATTAACGATGCGATTTCCTTCGTGGAAAGGTTCATGCGGAGTAAGCAACAAATACGCAAATCTCCTGCCGTTATATCTGTGTATTGCTGGCGTAAACGATCCATGAAATTCTGGTGGGCGCTATTAAAATAGGTCTCGAACTGCACCCAATCCGCTTGATCGTTCAAGGTAGATTCGATCAAGGAACGTAAACGGGTATATAACTTATTGGGATATCGGTCACCCAATGTCTCTTTCTGCTTATCCAGTTCTTCCAACAAAGCTTGGATTGCCTCGTTTCTTTTTACCAAAGCTGTTGTCTGGAGAGTAAGCTCATTGTTTTTGTTTTGCAACTCCGTTTCCAGCATCTCGCTTTTCATTTGTTGAAGCCTTTGCTGTTCGGCTTGTCGTTCAGCCTCCAACATTTCTTGTTCTTTTTTTCGTAAGTTCCTTAAATGATACCGAAGCCCTTCTTGAATGGCGAACCATATCAAAGCGACGTAGATCAAATAGGCCCATACGGTATTATACCAAGGAGGGCGCACCATGATTTGCATCGTGATCTCGGGAAACGGACCCCGGGTTACATATTTACGTACCCTTAGCTCATAAGTTCCTTCCGGAAGTTGTAAGAAGGTAATTTTGCCGTCTTTCTGCCAAGAAGACCAATCGGCGGATACCCCTTCCAGCTTATAACTGATTTGGTGATTAGGGGTGAATACCGTTGTCCCGATGTATAGCGAGAGTTCTTGGAAGTTATGGGGCATGTTGATTCTTTGAGTATCTGGATATAAATAATGTGTACCTTCTTGATCTTGATACTCGATGCGCATAAACCGTGGCATCGTCAATCCTCCTAGGCTTCCCTCTATTAATTGGCGGGTGTTGATTAATAGGGTTCCTTGCATGGCGGATACCAAATCAAGAGAATCATTCAAGGGGATGATCCGTTTGCCGTTGGTCACCAGATTCAGATCGTAATTATCGAATAGGATCCGGCATTTTAAAGTTCCTGTACCGTTTTCCCGATGGAAGAGTCCGGCCTCATTCTGGATCGTGAGCCAATACAAATTGTCTGGAACCGGGTAAATACTTTCTGCGTTGGCGAATACGCCCAATACATCTTTATTCTTAAATAAAGTGCTTACCGATAAATGATTGTCGGCCGTATCCGGATGGATATATGAACGTCCGATCTCACCGGATATCGGGGTAAACTTATCACCAAACATCAAGCTCCGGCTGAAGTAGCCGAGATTTGTCCGGATATAGAGGCGGTTATCCTCTTTTACAGCGTCTTCCAACTTTCCGATCTGGCTTCTTTTACCTAACATGGCGATGGGAGGATTGATATCTATTTGGGAGATACCATTATCCAAGGCGACCCAGATTAAGTTATTATCCTGTACGCAGATGGAACGTACGATATTATCTTGTAACTGATTATTGATGTTGAGATGTTGAAAGATCTCCCCTTCGTCGTTGGTGATATAAATGCCGGACGTAGATGTTCCCGTGAAATTGAGACCTCCGGCGCTAGCGAAAGAAGTAGGGTGCTTCTCCTCGATTTCTTTCGGGATCGTGTAATTCGTCTCGGGATCATCGAAATTTATATATGACGGGAGCGTATCGATCGGATGGTATTCCAGATTCCCGAGTTTGTCGTATAGCCAATAGCCTAACGATGATTTGCCTTGGGTATAAATAGAATCGTTCTGGAAAGATACTTTATAAATAGGGGTTTTATCCGGTAATGGATATGTGTTCCATGTATTCCCGTCAAAAGTAACCAGACCGGAATTATTAGCTACATATAAGATGCCATGATAGGAAACCGCTAAATCCCAATTTTGGCAACTAGCCTTGTAATCGTCTACGGAATAATTTTGTACGAGGATAGAGGGAGCGACCACAGACGCACGCAAGGCGAAAACCGCCAGTATAGATAATAATATGATAAAAGGTAGCCGTCTGTACATGGTCTTTAAACTATAGAGACAAGGCATAAAGCCTTGTCTCTTTATATTACACACATGCAAATATAATCAAATTTTGATTACTTGTACTCCTGCCAGCTCTTAATCTGTATATCTTCTACGTTCATATTGCAGAAAGCGTCGATAAAGGCGCTAGCCAGACGGGCGTTCGTGATCAATGGAATGTTATGATCGATCGCCGCACGGCGGATCTTATAGCCATTGGTCAACTCACGTTTGCTATGATCTTTCGGGATATTTACTACCAATTCGAAAGCGTGATTGCTGAACATATCCATGATATTCAAATCACCTTCCTCATCCGGCCAGCAAACGGCGGTTGCCTTGATTCCGTTATCGTTCAGGAACTTGGCGGTTCCGTGCGTACCATAGATCGTGTAACCCTTGGCATCCAGCATGCGGCAAGGCTCCAATAAATCGACCTTGCTCTTAGCTGCGCCGGAAGATACTAAAATGTTCTTCTTAGGAATACTGTTGCCTACGGCGATCATGGCGGAAAGCAAAGCCTCGTTGAAATCGTCGCCTATACAACCTACCTCGCCGGTGGAGCTCATGTCCACACCTAATACAGGGTCTGCCTTGTGCAAACGGGCGAATGAGAACTGGGAAGCCTTGATTCCGATCCAGTCGATATCGAATGCGCTCTTATCCGGTTTCGTATACGGAGCGTCCAGCATGATGCGGGTAGCCGTCTCGATAAAGTTGCGTTTCAATACTTTAGATACAAACGGGAAACTACGTGAGGCACGTAAGTTACATTCGATTACTTTCACGAAGTTATTCTTCGCCAAGAATTGGATATTGAACGGACCGCTGATATTTAACTCCTTTGCGATCATCTTGCTTACTTTCTTGATGCGGCGGGCTGTCTCGAAGTAAATCTTCTGAGCTGGGAACACCAAGGTAGCGTCACCGGAGTGAACACCGGCGAACTCGATATGCTCGGAGATCGCGTACTCAACCACCTCGCCATTCATAGCGACAGCGTCGAACTCGATCTCTTTCGTTCCTTGCATGAACTCGGATACGACCACCGGATATTCCTTGGAAACCTTAGCGGCCAAATCCAAGAACTCGATCATCTGCTCTTTCGTGTGGCAAACGTTCATCGCCGCTCCGGACAATACGTAAGACGGACGGATCAAGATCGGGAAACCTACTTTCTCGATAAACGCGTCGATCTCTTCCATGCTGGTAAGCTCTGCCCAACGAGGTTGGTCGATACCTAGCGAATCCAACATCGCGGAGAATTTATGACGGTTCTCAGCACGGTCGATCGATAGCGGGGAAGTACCTAATACCGGAACATTCTGGCGGTACAGTTTCATCGCCAAGTTGTTCGGGATCTGTCCACCTACGGAGACGATCACGCCCTTCGGCAATTCCAGATCGATCACGTCTAGCACGCGCTCGAATGAAAGCTCGTCGAAGTACAGACGGTCGCACATATCGTAGTCGGTAGATACGGTCTCCGGGTTATAGTTGATCATGATCGATTTATAACCTAGCTTACGAGCGGTCTGGGCGGCATTCACCGAACACCAGTCGAACTCAACGGACGAGCCGATACGGTAAGCTCCGGACCCCAAGATAATCACGCTCTTCTCATTCGGGTAGTAGGTGATATCGTGCGGCGTGCCGTCGTAAGTCATATATAGATAGTTGGTCAATTCCGGGTGTTCGGAAGCGATCGTGTTGATACGTTTCACGGTAGGGAGAATGCCCATTTTCTTACGCAAGTTGCGTACGCGGATATTCTCTTTCTCCATATTTCCTTCCGGGTTCTCTACGTAACGAGCGATCTGGAAGTCTGAGAAACCAAGGCGTTTCGCCTCTTTCAATACATCTTCCGGAAGATCCTCGATCTTGTTGTAACCTTTCAATACGTTGGCGTAATCCACGATATTCTTCAAGCCCTCCAAGAACCAGCGTGTGATCTTTGACAACTCATGTATCTTGTCTACGCTATATCCCTGTTCCAAGGCTTGCGCCACGGCGAAGATACGCAAGTCGGTAGGGTTCGCCAACTCCTCGTCCAAGTTATCGAAATGGATATCGTTGTTACCTACGAAACCATGCATTCCTTGTCCGATCATACGAAGACCCTTCTGCATGATCTCCTCGAAGCTCTTACCGATCGACATGATCTCGCCGACGGATTTCATGCTGGAACCGATCTGGCGGCTAACGCCGACGAACTTCGTCAAGTCCCAACGCGGGATCTTCACGATCATATAATCTACCTCCGGTGCTTTGTATGCGGAGTTCGGAGTACCCATCTCGCCGATCTCGTCCAATCCGTAGCCCAACGCCAACTTAGCGGCAACGAAAGCCAATGGATAACCGCTGGCCTTGGATGCCAAGGCGGAAGAACGGCTCAAGCGAGCGTTCACCTCGATCACACGGTAATCGCAAGTCTCGGAGTTGAAAGCGTATTGGATATTACATTCACCCACGATACCTAAGTGGCGGATCGTCTTGGTAGAAAGTTCTTTCAATAAATCTAATTCTTTCTCGGTCAAGGAGCAAGTCGGAGCTACTACGATACTCTCGCCGGTGTGTACGCCTAGCGGGTCTACGTTCTCCATGCTCACTACCGTGAAGCAATGGTCGTTCTTGTCGCGGATCACCTCGAACTCGATCTCTTTCCAACCCTTCAAAGATTCCTCGACCAAGATCTGGGATGAGTAAGCGAAAGCGCTTTCCGCCAAGGTGCGAAGCTCGGCCTCGTCCTTACAGATACCACTGCCCATACCACCTAATGCGTAAGCGGAACGGATCATTACGGGGAAACCGATCTTATAAGCGGCAGCCACGGCGTCGTCCATGCTTTCTACGGCTTGGCTGATCGGGGTCTTCACTTCTATCTCGTTCAGTTTCTTAACAAATAGGTCACGGTCCTCGGTGTACATGATAGCCTCAACGGATGTACCCAATACTTTCACGCCATATTTAGCCAACGTGCCGCTGGTGTAAAGTTGAGTACCGCAGTTCAAAGCGGTCTGCCCGCCAAACGCCAATAGGATTCCGTCCGGTTGTTCTTTTTTGATAACTTCCTCCACGAAGTAAGGAGTGATAGGCAAGAAATATACCTTATCGGCTACTCCCTCGGATGTTTGGATAGTCGCGATATTCGGATTTAGCAATACGGTACTGATCCCTTCTTCTTTCAGAGCCTTTAACGCTTGCGAACCAGAGTAGTCAAACTCCCCGGCCTGTCCGATCTTCAGGGCACCCGAGCCCAGAACAATCACCTTTTTGATATCACTTTTCGACATAGTAATTTGGGTTGTTTTGTTTATTATAATGATTTTAGAATATTATATTTATATTATATCACCGGACCGATGGACACAAAAAAAATGCGTTAGTAAAAGTAACCAACGCATCTTATATAACCAAATTATAATCCCGTAAAATAGAGAAAAGAGCCTCAACCTCCGACATATAACCGGAATAGAACTTCGGATTATCCTTATGTGTCTTGTTTGTCATCTGCTCTCTCTTCAAAATTTCGGCAAAGATAGGGCTTTTGTTTGAAAGAACAAGTTATTTTCTTAAATTTGTAGTATTGTATCAGAAAAAAGAAAGCTTATGGCACGAATAACGATTCCTTATGCGGTAGCGGATTTTGTAGAGATGCGGGAACGCAATTTCTACTATGTGGACAAGACCGATTTCATTCCGGGCTTGGAAGACTATAAGGCTCCAGTCTTCTTGCGTCCCCGTCGTTTCGGGAAAAGCCTGTTTATCTCTACCTTGGCTTGTTACTACGACCGTACCAAGGCCGACCGGTTCGAGGAACTGTTCGGCGGGACTTGGATCGGGGAGCACCCGACGGAGGAGCATAATCGTTATATGATCGTGCGCTATGATTTTTCCAAGATGGTGATGGCCGATGACATGGAAGGGTTGGAGCGGAATTTCAACGATCTGAATCGTTCTCCCGTGGAGATCATGGTAACGCATAACCGGGACTTGTTTAAGGATTTTCAGTTCTCCAGCAAGAAAGAGGCCTCCAAGATGCTTGAGGAAGCTTTGGGGTACGCCCGTGAGCATGGACTGCCTAAAGTGTATGTGTTGATCGATGAGTACGATAATTTCACCAATCAGTTGTTGACGGCCTACAAGGATCCGCTCTATGAGCAGGTAACCACGAAGGATAGTTTCTTGCGCACTTTCTTCAAGGTGATCAAAGCGGGTATCGGCGAAGGTAGTATCCGTACATGTTTCTGCACGGGGGTTCTTCCCGTCACGATGGACGATTTGACAAGCGGATATAATATAGCGGAGATCCTGACCTTGCATCCGAGGTTTCTGGATATGCTTGGTTTTACGTATGAGGAAGCGAGCGCTTATCTTCGTTATGTCCTTGACAAATACGGCACGGGGCAGGACTCTTTTGAGGAACTTTGGCAACTGATCGTGAACAACTACGACGGCTATCGTTTCCGTCCCGGCGCGGAGCCTTTGTTCAATTCCACGATCTTGACCTATTTCTTTAAGAACTTCGCCACGATGGATGGTATGATCCCGAGTGAGCTGGTGGATGAGAACCTGCGTACGGATATCGGTTGGATCCGTCGCTTGACCCTCTCGCAAGAGAACTCCAAGGAGATGCTGGATGCGTTGGTGATTGACGACGAGTTATCCTATAACGTTTCCGACCTGTCGAGCAAGTTCAACAAGAGGAAATTCTTCGACAAGAACTTCTATCCGGTCAGCCTCTTTTATCTGGGTATGACCACGCTGCGGAATAATTACCGCATGGTGCTACCCAACCTTACGATGCGCAGCATCTACATGGACTATTATAACGAGATGAATCATATAGAGGGAAACGCCCAACGCTATGTGCCTACTTACGAGCGTTTCACGGAAGAGCGTCGTTTCGAGCCGCTGGTACAAAACTACTTCGAGCAATACCTCGGGCAGTTCCCGGCGCAGGTGTTCGACAGGATCAACGAGAATTTCATCCGTTGCTCCTTCTTCGAGCTTTGTTCCCGTTACCTGAGCAGCTACTATACGTTCGCCATCGAGCAGAACAATTCGGCGGGCCGTTCGGATTTCGAGATGACCGGTATCCCCGGTACGGACTATTACAAGGATGACCGGTTGGTGGAATTCAAGTATTTCAAGGCGAAGGAGGCGGAGCGCATGCTGGCGCTCAGCGATCCCCGTCCCGAGGACGTGGCGCAAGTACTCGCCTACGCCAAGGATACCAAGGAGAAGTTCCCGTACTACCATGTCCGTTCCTACATTGTATATATCTGTGCCAACAAAGGATGGAAATGCTGGGAGGTGACTCCGTGATATCAATCCAATTGCTTTATTAATAGTACTTTGTGGTGCCAATGATGTGCCATGCTATTGGCACAGTTGTGCCACCATGCTGGCACGCCCGTGCCACCTCGATGGCAAAGGCGTGCCACTGCGATGGCACACGCATGCCACGGTGATGGCACGTTCGTAACATGGGTAGTGGCACAAGCCTCTCTTCCTTGGTTTACCAGTCGTACTCTTCGAAATAAGCGTCGAAGTCTTTTGGTTCCTTCACCCCACAGCGTTTAAGCGCATTCAATACGACCTGTTGTTCGGAGGGTGAAAGCGGCCTTTCTCCCTTGCGGACACGGTAGTAAGTACGCCGGCTGAAGTGCCTCATGAGTCCCGGGATAACGGAGAGCATCTGTTTGTGCGGCAAGCTCTCCAATAGGCTTACGAATCCCGCGGCATAGCGTACTTTCTTGTTCGGACGGTAATAAGGGCAAGTTCCCTTCAATGAGGCGAGGTGTCTCGGGCTGATGATTTGCCAATAGGCCGTCTCGTCGGGCATACTTCGCTCCGCTAGTTGCCTGAGGCAAGTAGAGGCTTTGGGGCATTGCCGGTCTAGGCATAGGGTATATTGGTTGGGGATTGTAGCGTTGTCAAGTTTTTCTTCCATATTTTTATGTATAAATAGTTTGTTATCGTGGTATTTCCGGATTAAATGATTGTTCTCCCGCGAATGTAAATATAAAATGAAGACAGATACGGAATTTACGGTTTAATTGTCTGGTTGGGCCTCAATATTTGTTGGATAAGTGCCGTGATGCGTTTATTTTATTTATATGTGAATATTCTTGATAAAAGATTAGGACGATAAGAAATATTTTGTATACATTTGTGAAAATACATCTTGGATGTATTTGATAAACTGTTAATAAGACCTGCTTTTTTTCTTTCCAGTTTCTATGGTGATGAAGGCCAGTCCAGTAAGGAGCCTAATTACTATAGGGTTTTTAATTATGAACATTTGAATAGGAGGCTCGATCTTGATTGGGATGTGGAGCCGGTGCGTAACGATGATGGGTGAGAGGTAATCTCGCTTTCGTTGGATAACCTAGATACGAATGATCTCATGGATACGATCATTTTGTAGGTTCGGCGTAGATTCGGTCAGACTGGCGGAATTGGATAGACGATATCTATTTTGTTGGGTATTCTCGTTAAAGGTGATTGTTTTATGTACTGCTTCAGTTGCGGTCCGGTTGACTGTATAGTGAGTTTGGTATATGATAATGGCCTTGTATTATGAATTTTATTTCTGGAGAATTTAAATTTTAAGACCATGAAGACGATTAAATCTTTTTTGTTTGTGATGTTTATGTTGCTTGCTAGCAATGTGATGGCTAATCCGATTCTCGGTGAAGTTAATGAATCTGAGCCTGTAGAAGGAGCAGTTACTGGGAGTGAGACTCTTATGATTTATTTGTCAAATTTCTATGAAACTCCGGGGCATAAAGAAGCGGTGGCTCAAGTGGTACGACCTGGCACTTCTGCGGATTTACCTCTACTCCCAATCGGTAATTACACATATGAGTGGACTATAACTCCCGGTGGAGCTACTACTTCTGCGAATATGTGGCCTACAAATGCACGTAGAGGGGATGTGAGTGTCAACTTTAACACACAGATCAGTTCTCGTGTAGAATTGGAATGCAAGGTCTATCTAAATGGTAGTTTATACGATACCTTGTCTTATTTCTGGTATTTATACTAGCTATATGTTTCGTTGATGTTCGAGAGGTGGGCTTCAGAAACGAAGCTCACCCTTTCGTTAGCATTGGATAAAGGTCGGAATATATTTGTTCGTACAGCTTAATGTTTGGTTGATATGAAAAAACTTTTTCTTTGTTTGTTCTTTTTGCCAGTTCTTATCGGTTGCATCACCGACTTCGCTCCCGAAGTGGAGGGTGTACAGGGAATCTTAGTGGTGGATGGAATGATCACCTCGGGAGAATCCGTGTTCCGGTTGAACCGGAGTATAAGTATTACGGGAGACTTGCGTGATAATGACGCGATCTCGGATGCCGTGCTGAATATAGAGCGGAGTGATGGGGTATTGTTTGAGGCTAGGCAAGATGAGAAGGGTGTTTACAAGATACAGAATGGAGAATTCGATTTTAATTTAGCGTATCGCTTGAACCTTGCGGTAGACAATAAACAGTACCAGTCTACTTTCTTGAAGCCCTTGTTCACTCCGGAGATAGATAGCCTTAGTTATCAGAAAAGAGGTCGTGAGGAGCCGGTGACCATTCATGTCTCCAGCCATGCCGGGAAGGATAGTCCTCCCTATTATCGTTGGAGCTATAAGGAGAACTGGGAGGTTCAATCTCCTTTATATGCGAATGCCGGAACTATTGACGGTAAATTCATGTATTTTAATCCTTATACATCCGACAATCTCTATCATTGTTGGGTAAAGGATTCCTCGAAGATATTGCTGATAGGCACCACCGAAAAGCTGGCCGAGAATCGGCTGGCGGAACACAAGCTATTCGAGATCTCTGCGGCAGATGAGCGATTGTCTATCTTGTATCATGTGGAGATCTCGCAGATGCAGATCCGTAAGGAGGCGTATGATTACTTCAAGATGTTGCAAGAGGAGATCGAGCGCACCGGCAGTATCTTTAGCCCGGTCATGTCGGCTGGTGATAATGGAAATATTTTTAATATATCCGATCCAGATGAATTGGTGATAGGGTATGTTGAGGTGACTAGTTCGACACGGAAGGGAATGTATCTCTCGTATGAGGATGATCTATATGTCCCGGATAAGATTATCCCATGCGAGATCTATCCAAAGGACTTTCCTATGGGAGGTTTGGCTTGGTATCAATATCCGGATTCGAAGACTTATCCTCGATGCGTGGATTGCCGTCAGGGGAAGGCCACGAAGGACCGGCCGTCTTGGTGGCCGAACGATCATTATTAATTTAAAATAGGAACCCGATCATGCGAACAGGAAAAACCATCTTTTATATGCTTTGCCTCCTTTGCGGGTGGCAAGTATCGGCGCAGGAACTGGCTGTGTCGGAGAGTTTACCGGTAGACGGTAAGGAAGGACGTTATGTGGAGAAAGCCGGTAATCAAGCCTTGATCTATGCCGGGGAGTTGGAGCCTCTGTACCTGAACCGGTTGGAAGGGCATCCTTATTTGGATACGAAGGATTACCGAAAGGGAACATTGGCATTCGATGGGATCGTATATCCCGGGGTGGAGATGCGTTTGAACGTGTATCTGGAAAAGCTGATCGTGCTCTCGCCGGATAGACGGTTGCATGTGATCGTTCCCTCGGAACGGATTCGGTTTGTGCACCTTCCCGGCTATGATTTGTATTATATGGAACCGAAAGGGGAGAAAAGGAATTACCCCGAAGGTTTTTATGTTCGGTTATATGCCGGGAAATATTCCCTTTGGAAAAGATCGACAAAGGGATTGGAGCGGCGCATGGAAGAGCTGACCCTGACAGACCGGTTCGTCGAAAAGATATCTTATTATATATGTAGGGACGGGGTATATTACCCTGTAAGTGGTAAACGCTCGCTTTTCAATTTATTCAAGGAAAATAAGAATGAGCTGAAGCGATATATAAAAGAGCGAAGGCTCTCGTTTGGAGATGAACGGGAACGCTCGCTGATCGAGGTGGTGGAATATTGTGAAACCTTAAATCTACGCTGATGAAAAAACGAAAGTATATCTGGATGATCCTGTTATTTGTCACGGTAGCGGCTTTTGCCGGACGACGGGTAACCATCCGGCTGGACGGGCGTCCGGCTATGGAATTGATCGAGGCGATCGAGGGGCAAACGGGTCTCCGTGTATTGGGTGATCCGGCGGTGCTGGATTCGCTGACGGTTACGGTGGACGTGAGGGACGCGGAACCGGAGCAAGTCTTGCGGGATGCTTTGCGTTCTGCCTCATTGTTTGTGACGAGGTATTCGAATGACTTGATCGTCACGAGCGAAGAAGAACTGACCGCCTCTTTGCCAGAAGGATATTTTAACGCCATCGTGGTTCGTGAGGTGGAAGATGCAGTTTCCTATCTCTCTTTGCGGCGTGAACAACGGGCCTCCTCCGAGAATAAAGTTTATGAGATCGGTTCTCCGACCGGACAGGTGGAGGAATGGGTGACCTTGGTCGGTACGATCACGAATTTTAAGACGGGCGAGCTCTTAAAAGGTGTCTCCTTGCAGATCGACGATCCCGCCATCGGGGTGACGAGCGACGCAAGCGGTCATTATTCGATCCGGCTTCCCGCCGGACGTCGGGATCTACGTATCCGTTCTATCGGCTTAAAGGATACCAAACGACAAGTTATGCTTTATGCCTCCGGCAAGTTAGATATCGAGTTGGAAGAACAGGTATATGCCTTGAGCGAGGTTTCCGTTTCGGCGAATATCGTGGAGAACGTGCGGAGTACGGCTTTGGGCGTGACTCGTTTGAAAATGAAAGAGATCAAGAATATCCCGACGGCTTTCGGTGAGTTGGATATCTTGAAAGTGGTCATGGCCTTGCCGGGAGTCAAGTCGGTGGGCGAGGTATCCAGCGGATTCAATGTGCGGGGAGGCGCTACGGACCAGAACTTGATCTTGTTTAATGGCGGGACGGTTTATAACCCTACGCACTTGTTCGGGCTTTTCTCTATCTTCAATTCCGATGTGGTGAAAGATATGGAATTATATAAAAGCAGTATCCCCGCCAAATTTGGTGGTCGTATCTCCTCCGTGCTGGATATCAATTCCCGGGAAGGAAGTAAGGAGAAATTCAAAGGTTCGGCCAGTCTTGGCTTGCTGACCAGTAGTCTTACGGTAGAGGGACCGCTTCTCAATAAGAAGACCTCATATATTGTCGGTGCCCGTACCACGTATTCGGACTGGCTCTTGAATCTATTGCCGGAGAAGAGCGGATATAAGGACGGTAACGCTGGTTTTTACGACTTGAACGCCTCGATCGATCATCGTTTTGACGTGAATAATAGTTTGACGTTGACCGGATATTTCAGCCACGACCGTTTTCATTTCGATGAGGTGGAACGATACGCTTACCAGAATGCCAGTGCCTCGCTGAAATGGACGCATGCTTTCCATCCGAATCTCACCGGGACATTTATCACCGGATATGATCATTATAACAATCGGACTGAGAACACGGATAACCCGGCGACCGCTTATACGCTGACTTTCGGTATCGACCAGTTTTACGGCAAGGCTGATTTTAGTTGGCAGGCGCATGATCATCATACGATCGGGTTTGGATTGAGTTCCTTGTATTATAACTTGAATCCCGGGGAATATCTGGGGAAAGGCGAGGCTTCATTGGTGCTGGACGACCGGATGCAGTCCGAGAAAGCGCTGGAATCGGCTATTTACGTGGGCGATCGTTGGGATATAACTCCTACCTTATCGATAGACGCTGGAATCCGTTATAGTATGTATAATGTAATGGGGCCTAGAACTTATAATTTGTATGAACCGGATAAGATGCCGACTCCTTCTGCCGTGATAGATACGAAGGAGGAAGGGAGTGGAGTTTATAAGACTTACCAAGGACCGGAGTTCAGGATCTCCGCTCGCTATGAGTTCGCAGACGGATTCTCTATCAAGGCCGGTTACAATACGATGCGGCAGAATATCCATAAGCTGTCCAATACCACGATCATGTCTCCCACGGATACTTGGAAACTTAGCGACGCGAATATCAAGCCGCAAACCGGTTCGCAGGTGGCTGTCGGGCTTTATAAGAATTTCATTAGGGCCGGACTGGAAACTTCCGTGGAGGGCTATTATAAAACCATGGATAATTATTTGGATTACCGTAACGGGGCGAACTTGATCATGAATCATCATATCGAGACGGATGTGGTCAATACGAAAGGACGGGCCTACGGTGTGGAGTTTATGATACGCAAGCCGAATGGGAAGTTGAACGGTTGGGTGAGTTATACCTATTCCCGTACCCAGCTCCGACAGGAGGACGCTCGTATCAAAAAGCCGGTCAACCGGGGCGAGTGGTATCCGGCGGATTACGACAAGCCGCACGACTTGAAGTTCGTGGGTAATTATAAATTCACCCAACGGTTCAGCGTATCGGTGAATTGTGACTATAGTACCGGCCGCCCGGTTTCCATTCCGGTCAGCAAATATAATTTCGCTGGAGGGGAGTTCGTCTATTTCTCCGACAGGAACCAATACCGGATTCCTGATTATTTCCGGATGGATCTTTCTATCAATATAGAGCCGAGCCATCATCTGACTTTACTTACGCATAGCACTGTCTCGCTGGGAATTTATAACGTGACCGGACGGGATAATGCTTACTCCGTCTATTATGTTGCAGAGGAAGGCCGGCTGAAGGGCTATAAACTAGCGATTTTCGGAGCTCCTATTCCGTATATTTCTTATAATATTAAATTCTAAAGGCTTGAACCATGAAATATTCGATACTATCATTGATCTTGACACTGCTGTTTCTGGGACATGGTGATTTATTGGAGGCGAACGATTTCCGGGAGCGTATTTACGTGCAAACAGATAAACAGGTCTATCTGGCAGGCGAGTTGCTTTGGCTGAAGCTTTGCGTGACCGATGCGACAGGTATCCCCGTGTCATTCAGTAAAGTGGGATATGTGGAGTTGCTCGATGAATCGACAGCCTTGGTACAAGTGAAAATAGAGATCAAGGAGGGGATCGGGGAAGGATGGCTGGAACTTCCCGCCCTTTTGCCTACCGGTTATTATCGCTTGGTCGCTTATACCCGTTATATGCGGAATGAGGGCGATACGGTCTTTTTCCGGAAAACGATCGGCGTGGTGAATACCTTCCGGAAAGACGAGACTATTCCCACAGACACCCTTATAAAAGCTACTTCTCCGGATATATCCGGTAATACGCTTCAACTGACTATGGATAAAGCTTCTTTTTCACGAAGGGAACAAGGTAATATCCGGATTCAGGGTCTACCTGCTGATGTGTATACGTTGGGAATCTCTATTGCCGGCAAAGAATTTATTCCGGTGCCCGACGATCATTCTATTTGTCAATGGCAGGCTATGTTACCTTCTCTAAACCAAACAATTTTTACGGACGATTATCTTCCGGAGTATGAAGGCCATTTGATCCGGGGCAAAATTGTGAATATCCGGACTGGGGAAGCGTTAGCGCAAACGAGTGTTTCTCCGTTACTCGGGTTTGTAGGTGATGAGATCCGATTGTTTGGCGGTCAGCAGCAGGAGGATAAGGAATCCGTACTGTTCTATACCTCGAGGATCACGGGTACGCATGAGCTAGCCACTACTACCGATTCAAAAGGGACAGAGGCTTATCGAATAGATATCCAATCCCCTTTCGCTCTTCATCCTGCCTCGAGAATGCTGCGATTCAAGATGAATCCCGCTTGGGATGAAGGATTAACGCAACGTAATATCGGTCTGCAAGTCACCCGTACGTTTACGGCAGATTCCTTGGGACATGTAGAACCGGTTCGTGCGCATTTCCAATGGCAACCATATAAGACTTATTTGCTGGATGAATATACCCGTTTCCCTACGATGGGAGAAACGGTCTTTGAGTTTGTGGAATCCGTCTCTTTCCGGAATACGAATGGGAAACGTTCGCTTTTCGTCTTGCTAGAGGATCTTTCCAACCAGACGGTATCTCTGAATAGCCCGCTGGTGCTGCTGGATGGTATTCCTATCATGGATCATGAATTGATTTATAACTATAATCCGGCTTTGATCCGGCGTCTGGAGGTGTACAGGAATCGATATAGTTTTGGGGGACAGGTTTTTGAGGGGATCTTAGCTTTCCATACTTATAAGAATGATTATCCTACGCTGAAAGTCGGTGCGTCTACCCAGCTATTTGATTATGAGGGTACACAGCGCCGCCGTTTGTTCTACGCTCCCACTTACCCAGATGAGATTTCTCGTAAAAGCCGTATTCCGGATTACCGGCATACTTTGTTATGGATGCCGAATGTACAAACCGGAGGCAAGCCGGTATTGACTCTTCCTTTTTACACGTCCGATTTGCCGGGAGAATATACGGTGACTGTCGAGGGGATAACAAAAGAAGGGAAAACCGTTCGGGGTATTGTTTGTTTCGGCGTTCTGGAATAGGGGTGTTTACGCGTGCGGCCTACCTCATGAATTTACGAGGTAGGCCGCATAAAAATAGCTATTATCAAGTACTTATTTAACCGTAACATTCCATCCGGAAAGAATACCTCCGTAGAAGTAAAAGTCTACGCAGAATGTTTTTCCTGTGTTTAGCTCTTTGACCTCGTAGTATTTCGTGGCACCTTTTTCGTTCACCAATTTATAATCGGCGATATTCGGAATAGGCACGTTGGCGAGCTCCTTGATCTTTGCGTTTATCATGTTCAAGATATCCATGTTCTCGAAAGGATTCGTTACTTTGGTACTCTTGGATAAAGCCGGATTCACCCCATTGTTCTCGGCACGAACCGCACGAACACTATCCGCATAAGCCTTGAACATCGCACGGCTTTCCGGAGTGCGTAAAGCGGATACGGTAAAGATAGAGATTCCTTCCGCCCCATGATTTAGCGCGGCGTCCATGCTGGCTTGCATATCGTCTGAAACCATTAAGCCGCAGTAAAGCGTTGTTTTCGGGTTCTTATCCCGAACATCCTCTATCATACAGTCTGAGATAAAACTAATATCTTCCGTGTAGAAGTTATGGTATACCATGGGGAAGACAATGTCCAGATTCCATTTACCCCAGTCTTGACGAACCATTTTGGATGCCATCTTGGGGGTTGGGAAAGGAGAGGCCGCCATTTTCTTTCCATAGGAGTGAACCACGTCGGCGATCATATTGGCAACCTCGGTAATCTGGTCACAACGGAATTGAAGCCATTTCTCGTCTTGCGAGGGATCTTCTTGTTCCCTTGGATCATATCCGTAAGCGGCCTTGAACTTCTCGATCATAGCCGGGTGATAGCCAAAATCCCATTGCGGATATTCTTGATCTTGCACGATACCGTATTTCGGCCAAAGGGTAGTCGGCAGGATAACGTCCACGAAACGGTTGTAATCGATAGCGATACCGTTCAAACCCTCTACCTCGCAGTAAGCCTCTATTTTCTTCTTGATAAACTCCCGTACCTCGGGTAAGGCAGGGCACATAAATTTGTAGTAATCCACGTAAGCGGTCGTATCGGCCAAGCTTTGTCCGTTACGGTTTACGCTGAACCATTCGGGATGTTCTTTTAAGATAGCGTCTCGGTCATGTTCCAGATTCATCGTCCATAACCAAGCGTAGACCTCTATCCCATGTTTTTGGGCGATGGGAATAGCGGCCCGATAATCATCCGGAGTAGGGGCGTTTAGCATGACACCGTCTATCCCCGCCTCATTCATGATCGTGCAGATGGAGTCGAAATTCATTCCGGGCTGGTAATCCAACCAAGTCCAGAACATCGGATAAGCATCTTTCGTATCATTTTTCGGGGAACTGCAAGCACCTACGCAGCAAGCTACCAGAAGCAATACTAAATAATTTATGTGTCTCATAAGTTTAATGAATTTGATTAACGATTTATCCGTTAAAGATACGTATTCCTGTTTAATGCCGTTCTTTTTTCAGCGTAAATATCGGTAAATAAAAGAAGATGCCTAGGATAGACATGATAAGGCCGCCTATCGTTCCGGCGGCGAGCGGGAACCAAAAGGCTTCTTTATCGGTGCCTAGCATGAACGGGATAAATCCGAGTATGGTCGATATAACGGTTAGGAAAATCGGCGTGATCTTGGCGTTCCATGCCTTTAGATAAGCACGGATTGGGGAAATAGCGGGTATCCGTTCCCGAATTTGGTTATATTCGTTTAAGATATAGATACTGGCGTTTACCGTGATACCGCATAATAAAACGAAGGAGGCGAATCCACCTTGGTCGAAGTTCAGTTTGAACCAATAGAAGGTCAGGAATACCCCGATATAAGAGATCGGTATGACAAAAATGACCGCCAGCGGTTGTTTCAAGGAATTAAACAAGATACTGGTCGTAAAGAAAATAATAACGATGATCAAGAATAATAACGCATATTGTTTATTATCTTTCTGATCCCATGACCAATAGTTCTTTTCCGCTTTAGCCGTATACCCCATAGGCAGGATCTTGTTAAACTCTCTAAGTTCCCTTTTCTGTATCTTCTCGCCTTGTGAGGAAGCTCCGATATATTCATATTGCAGGCAGAGCCTGTATTGCTGGTTTACTTTCGCTATCTGTTGAGGGGTCTGGCTTTTCTCGACGATAGCGAGTTCGGACAACTTATAGGATTTATCACGGATGGTTTGAGGTACATATTGCATACTCCAGATATCGAACTCCTTTGATTGGCGGGAAGAAAGTTTTAGCTTTTCCGTCTCGTTATCAACGACGATGGTACCTGCGTAGATATCTTTACCGAAAACAGGCCGGATAGACGCGAATAAATCGATAGGCAATATATCCGCTTGCGCCATACGGGATTTATTCAAGTTGAAGTAGAATTCCTGATAATCATCCTTCCACCAAGAAAACTCGGAATTGATCAATACTTCCTTGATACGGCGATACGTAAGCAATTTCTCCCGTAGTTTCTCCGCCCATTCGTATAGCTCGTCATAATTATATCCGTACATCTCGATCCGGAAAGAACCTGCGTTCTCACGGACATCATTGCTGAAACCTTGGTCCATAAGTCCCCATACGCCCCAACTTCCACCACCTAATTCCAACGCTTTGCTAATCACCCTGCTTTTCAAGGTGTAGGGGAAACCACTTCGCTCGTTCTCACGGGTGAAATAGACGTTGATACTGGCTTGACGTGCGTTATAGATACTGGTCTGGAATTGCCGTATTTCCTTATAGGTACTCAAGTAAGCCTCCATTCGGTTGATCAAGTGGTTCATTTGATCAAGGGTCGTACCGTTCGGCATGGAAGCGCTGATACTTAATACCGTTTCTTCATTCCGGGTAAAATAACTTCCCTCGTATACCTTTTGGACAAATAGGCGCAAGGTTCCTCCCAAACTCTTATCGACGATAGGTTTTATCGTTTCCTTCCAAATATCTTTCGCCGCGAATTCATTGTAGCGGGCGATCCACAAAGAGTCCCTTGCGGATAGATCCTTCTCTTCCGGCTCGATCTTCTCTGGCAATAAAAATATCGGTAGTCCGAAAGCCAGTACTAGAATAAGGCAAGCCAGCTTTTTCCAATTGCAAAGGAAACGGATCTGCGCCCGGTAATAATGAGAGAAATAGACTGGGAAACGGTGTATGAACGACCGTATCGGACGGACCACCGGATGTTGTTTCCAATGACTCCGAGCTTTTGGGGAAGAAGAAGCGGCTTTCTTCGGGTGCAAATTCATCTTATCGATCAATGCCGGAACCAAGAATAATGCGATGAACAAAGATACGGCCAGATTAATGATCACGACAGCGGCGAAATCTTGTAAATTCAACCGTATCTTCTCATCCAAGAAGAAGATAATCACGAGGGCACCCATAGTCGTCAAAGTTGCCGCCAGAATAGACAAGAAAGCTTTCCGGTCATGATGGTGCCGGATGTGATCAGTCATCACGATCGTATTATCGATCACCAAGCTGAGAGAGATAGTGATACCCGCCAGCGAGTACAATTGCATCTCCAACCCTAATAAATAATAAAGGATAACGGCTATACACAGGTTGATACTTAAACTGATGATGATCAAGAACAGATAACGTACATTCCGGGTAATCAGCAGAACGAAGAGCAAGAGGATCAAGATGGTCAAGCCTGTACGGACGTAGATTTTATCCAATTCTTCTTGGATAAATTCGGTAGCGTCGTAACTGGTATGGATCTCGTAACCGGGAGGAAGCAAGGTGCGGATATGTTCCATTTCTTCCTTCACTTTCTTGGCTAATTGCAACTGGTTGGCAGTCTCTTCCGCACGGATAGACAGGTAAATAGAGTTTAAACCATTGATCCGGTAGTAACTTTGTGGGGCCTCTTCTTGCCGGGTTACCTTTATCAATTGATCCAGCCGGATTAAGCTACCATCTTTGTTTGCGACGGTGATATGCGATGGTTCGAACCCATTCGTGATCTTTTCCGGCATTAACGCCAGACGAATCCATTCCTTGCCGGTATCTCCTTGTCCCATATTAGCGGTTCCAAGGAACTCTTTTTTGTAATATTGGCTGATCGCCGATTGGATATCCTCTATCGTGATCCCCAGATCCCGTAGCTGGCGGCTATCGTATTCCAAGCGCCATTCCATAGGGGTTGCCCCGCTAACATCGATACGATAAATACCTTGCACGCTGCTAAGCCGGGGCTTTATCTGATCCTCGGCGAATCGCTGGATGAATATCGGGGTAGCGGAAGCGTTCAAGGTATAACTCATGAACGGGCGTGATTCCTTGTCGTCCGGACGGCTCATCTCTAAAATCGGATAACTTAATTCCTCCGGAAGGTCCGGCCACGTCTGCCTTACAATGGTTGATGCCTCGAAACGTGCGGCGTCTATATTCGTATGTTTATCTAGTTCTAAGGTAATCCTTCCCCATCCGTTTCCCGAGGTCGAGGAGATCTCTTTGATTCCTTTGATACGGGCAAGCATCGCTTCCAACCGGGAGGTTACCTCCATCTCGATAACCCTCGCTGAGTTGGAGGGCATATTATAGCTGATACTTAATTTCGGCAGCGTACGGGAGGGAGATAGCTTGATCGGCAATAAAGGCACGAAGGCGATCCCCGCCAATGCGATACAGAGGAAGGTGACGATGATCGTAAAGGATGATATGTTCGGCTTAGAACCCATGCTCGTAATCAAATTCGTTGGCTAATGAGATGCCTGTCTCGAAATCATGTAAGGTGAGCTTACGTATTTTGTAATAGCTCAACCAATAATTTTGCAAGGCCGTGATATAATTACGTTGCGCTTCCTGTTGTCGGTTCAAGGAGAGCGTAAGGCTATTGATATCCGCTTTGCCGATCATGAAACGTTGCTTGGTCTCGTTATAGGCCATGATTGCGATGTCCAAAGCCTCCTCTGCGCTGGCGATCAGGTTTTGCTGTACATTGAAATCGCCGACAGTCATGATAACGTCTTCCTCCAGAGTGACTTCCGTCTGCCGTGCGGATATTTGCGTAACATTTAGATTGCTTTTGGCTATATTGTATTTACCCTTCCGTACTCCCCAGTCTATAAGGGGAATAGAGATAGAGATCGATACCAAGTCCTGCTGTAGCGGATTCTTGTAAACTTCCTTAAACTGGGTCGCTACTTGATTGAAACCGATACTGGCATTTAAGGATGCGTTGAATAAGGTTTCCTTCTTGGTCTTATCTACTTGTTGCTCGGCCTCTAGTACCTCTTGCCGCACTTCCAGAAACTTGGGGTTATTTTCCCGGGCTAACGTCAATGCTTGATCCACCGGAATATCCATATCATGGGGGCGTGACGGCAACCGAAGCCGTATCTCCGTATTCTTATCGAAATTCAGATACGAGGCCAGACTGAACATGGCTCGTTTCAAGGCTATATCGGCGTTTTGTAACGTATTGCGGGCATTGATCGCATCCAGCTTGAGTGTCAGTAAATCCGCTTGGCTGATAGCCGCGATCTTATGCCGCTCTTGGCCGGTACGGTATAACGTATCGGTTGTCGCTACATTTTCTTTAGCCATATCATATTCTACTTGAGCCATGGCTAAAGAGAAAAAGTAGGTGGTGGCTTGCTCGCTGACGGTCTCGATATTATAAAGCAACTCTTTCTTTACTTTCTCATATTTTAGAGGCTCTATCTTCTTCTCCCACCGGAAAGGATTGTATCCCAATAAATCTTGGCTGTATCCGATACGGATTGGAACGGAGGTGAACTGATTATAAGTATTCGAGCCGAAATAGCGCATATACCCCAGATCCGTGTCCACGAAGAAACTACCACCCAGCATATCGAAGTTCTGTTTGATCTTTAAGTTTCCTCCCGCATAAAAGGACTGTTGCTTACGGTATTCGTCGATGTCTTTTTCTGAATCGTATCGTTTCGTGATATCCCGGTAATATTCGGCGGGCGTGATATTCAACGTAAGACTAGGCAGTCGCTCCGCCTTGTAATTGCGAAACTCCCAGTAGCCGGACAAGAATAGGTTTTTCGTACGAAAAGCCTCCAGCGAGCTATCGGCGGCCAATGAGATCGTCTTCTCAAGGGAAAGGACGAGCGATTGGGCCGATACTCCTTCGGCTAATAGCGAACAGAACGCGTATAAAACTAGGAATGTCCTCTTGTATCTTTTTTTCATAATGCATGTCTCCTATAGATAAACCAATAAACCAAAGGGATAATAAATAAACTGACTACCGTACCGATCAGCATCGCCGAGATCATGGCAATGGAGAGTGGCTTTTGCAACTCACTACCCATATCGAACGTGAATAGTAGCGGTACCATACCGAATATAGTTGTCAATGAGGTCATGATAATCGGGCGCAGACGGCGACGACCCGCCTCATGGATCGCTTCCATCAAGGGTACACCTTCTTTCCGAAGCTCATTGATCGCGTCCAGTTTCAAGATAGAGTCGTTTATGATGATACCGCAAGTTACCACGATACCGATAGCACTCATCAGGTTTAAGGTATGCCCGCATATCCATAATACCAGTAAGGAGGCGGCTACGTCTATAGGTATTTCCAGCAGGACGATCAAGGGCTGCAAGAAGCTCTCGAATTGCGCCGCTAAGATAAAGTACATCAAGAGAATGGATATGAACAAGATGACGACCAGTTCATTCAGCATTTGTTGGTTCGAGAAGAAGCTTCCCGAGAAATCGATGTCCCAATTCGTCTTATCTTTGGATTCGCTGCGGACGAGCTCCCGAATATTTTCCATTAACTGTTCCGCATTCTCTACTTGATAGAAGCTAAAAGGAATATATTCCCCGTTCTTTCCAGCGGTGAGTATCTTCAAATCCTCTCCGGGAGTAATTTTTGTTACTGCACTAAGAGGGACATGATTCGTCTTTTGGTTTTCGTCCGGTTGCGTACGGATTAACGTATTATGTAGGATATGATCGACCGTTTGCTCGTTTCCGGCTAGCGTGATCGGTAAATACTGTTGATAAGAGCGTAAAGTAGCGACTTCATTTTCCTTGAAGGCCGTCTTAAGTACCCGGTAGACCTCTTCATAGGAGATATTATAAAGTAATAGTTTCTGATGGTCTATGGATATGTTTAATTGATTCTCGAAAGCTACGCCAACGGGAGCGAGACCGGTCTTACTCTCTAGTGTTTTCTCTAGTTTTTGCAAAGTAGGGGCATCCGGAGCTTGTTCTTTGTTACGGGCATAGAACTCGGCTACGATATCGGCCTCACCGGTTACGAACAGTTTCTCAAACACAGTCTCCGGCGGAGAGAACGATAATACGGCTGTCGGGTAATTTCGCTTTACCCAAGCGGAGATTTCTTGTTGTAAAGGAGCGATAGCATCGGTCTCTTCTGTCTTGAAATAAAGCTCTACTTCCGAGATGGATAATTCCCTGTCTCGGTTTAGCAGGAATTGTTGCTGTCCGATATAGGCCGTGTGTTGCGCACCTAACCGATCGGCCTCACCAAATAATTCGGTGACTCTCTTTCTATTCTCATCAATATGGATGTTCTCATTCCATTCAACATGTGCGATTAACTCATTCTGATCGATTTCCGGCATCCGGCTTTTGGGGATCATATAGAATAGGATCGCGCAAAGGGGGATAGTGACAGCTACAAATAGTAGGCTAGTGGTTTTATGCCTGAATATGAAATCAACCCCTCCGTCATAGAATCGGTCTAGCGTATGCTCCTTGATCAAATTGTTTATTTTCAGATTGAAAAAGGAATGCTTGATCTCCGGTATGCTGTAAACTAATTTGTAAAGTACAGGCAGTAACATGATTCCAGTGAAATAAGAGACCATTAAACCAACCGTAACAGCAAACGCCTGATCGAAGAAAATCGCTCCCGCTATACCACTCATAAATACCAGCGGGACGAATACGGCGATCGTGGTAAATGTGGAACTAAGCATGGGGGTGATTACTTCTGTGGTCCCTTTTATACACGCTTCTTCCAGATTATCTCCTTTTGCCCGGTATTGCGCTATATTCTCCGTCACGATGATGGAACTGTCTATCATCATACCCAATGCCAAAATCAATCCGGATAGGGAGATGATATTTAAGGACATATTGAAAAGGTAGAAGAACAAGAAACTAATGATGATACTGACTACCATACTTAGTCCGATTACCGCCGGGCTTTTTACGTCCCCGAGGAAAAGGATCGCCACGATGCAGATAAATAAGAAACCTAACGATAGATTCTGTTTGAGGTTGGAGATCGTATAATCCAATAACTCGGTCTGGTTTCTTGTGATCGTAAATTCAATATCCGGGTAAATAGACTTGAAATAATCGGTAACCTCGGCAAGCGCCTCTTTCATATTGTCCATATTCTCATCCGCTTGCTTGATAACGGCTAATGTAACGGCCCTTTCCCCGTTGGCTAGCGATAAGCCGGTTTCTTTTTCCGGTACGACAGCTACTTTTGCCAGATCTTTTATCTGGAAGATCCGGTCATTCTTACGGATATAGATATTTTGTACGTCTTCCGGTGTACGTAATAAGGTAGAAAATTTGATATTGTACTCATAATAACCATCCCGTACGGTCATGCTTCCCGGCTCTATATTATTGGCAGACAAGGCTGATTCCAAATTATTTAACGTAATATCAGCCATATCCAAGAGCTTCATATCCGGTACGATCTGTAATTGCCGTCCTAATATGCCCGTGATATCCACCATTGCGACTTCCGGCAACTGTTCGATCCTTCGTTTGATTACTGTTTCCGCGAATTGGCAAAGATCGAGGAAAGCCTCGTCGTTTTCAATTGTCTTGAGTGTGAGGTTGAGGCAAAACACCGGAATGTCCGTAGCGCTCGCCTTGACTACCCGTGGACGTTCTACCTCACGGGGCAGGTAATTCATGGCGGCGTCTATTTTCTCATTGACCTCTATAAAGGCAAGATCCGTGTTCGTGCCAAAGTCGAAGCTAAGGCGGATAATACCCGCTCCATCACGAGTCTCGCTATGGATATCCCGTAATCCTGCCACTTGCATCAATTGCAAACGGACCGGCTTCACGACGGTGTTTTCCAATTCCCGTGCGGATGTATTTTGTCCGGATATCTGAACGGTAATCTCAGGTATGGCGATATCAGGCAATAAGGAGACCGGTATGGTGAAATAAGTCACCAACCCCACGATAAAGCAAGCCGTAAAAGCCATCAATACCGCTATCGGACGTTGTAGCAGGAAGCGAATCATACGCAACTAATTTTCAATTCTCAATTCTCAATTTTCAATTACCTTGACCGGTGACTCATGCGCCAGATTAATATTGCCGCTTGTAATCACGACATCCCCTTCTTTCAATCCTTCCAAAAGGGTATAACTATCCGCGTTTTCCAGTCCGGTGCGCACGTAGTTCCAATAAGCGTGCCCATCAACTAAAGTAAATACGACTTGTTTTCCGGAACGTAATACCACAGCCGTTTTAGGTACGACCAATTGCTTCCCAAGCGAGCGTTGTACGCTAACCCGTACATTCATGCCTTCGAATAATTTACCTTTGTCGTTTACCGCCGCTTTCACTTGTACCATCCCGTTCTCATCCACTAGCGGGTTGATCTCGGATATACGTCCTTCAGTCTTTAAGCTGGTGGTGGCGAAAGGGGTAACTTCCACTTTATCTCCGTTTTGGATAAGCGGCAACTCACTTTCCAATACGGTGAAAGAGGCTTCCAGACTATGAGGATCGATAACGGTACAGAATGCGTCCGTCGTAGACACCACGTTCTCTTGTTTAGCGAAAAGGTTTGCGATAATACCGTCGAAAGGCGCGATTAGCGTCGCATTCTGTTCCTCATATTGGGCAAGTTGATATTGGGCGAGCGCCAGATCATATCCACTTTTTACCCGTGCTAGGTTGAGCGTTGCGGGCGGGACTTTCGCTGAGTCTTCCAGCATATATCCTTGACCGATCAATACGTCTTTTAATTCAAGCCTCGCTTTCTCTAGGGCATCTTTGGCTTGCGCTGTTTTGTTCGTGAGCCGGAAAGTAGCGAGTTCCGCTATTTTCTGTCCTTTGTTTACCCGGTCTCCGTTCTTCACGTAGATACGGGCGATGGGTTCCGCCGACTCAAACCGTAAGTCCACCAACTTGCGAGCGGACAGTTTACCATTGCTTATCAACTCATGATTAAATTCCGTTTGCTTCAATGTCATGATCGTGACTTCGTTCGCCTCATCCGGCAATACGGTCTCTACGGAATCCTGTGTGGCATCTGTATCTTTCTTTTCTCCGCCGCATGCGCTTAAACAGAATAAAAGCGTAAAGGTCAACAATTTATAGTATTTCATACTCGTATGATTGATCGGTTTGTACAATTTGTCATTCGCAAATATAAGTATTTATTGTTACGATGTAGTCGTAATTGCTATAAAAATAAGGATATTGTATTCATATTGATGTGTTGTTTAACATACTTCGTGCTTTCTCTTTCATTTCTTTAATAGCGGAACTTTCCACTTTGGGTTTCTTAGTTAATACGGAATCAATCGCCTTTTTCAATTTTGCAGGTTGAAAATAAGATGGTTCCGTATAAAGATTCATTAACAGATAATACGGATAGATACGTTCCGGTAAAATATCAATGGCATGTAACAGGTGCTTTTCCGCTTGTCGGTATTCACCTAAACACTGCTCATTTTTAGCCATTACGTAATAAAGCATGGGATCGGAGCTTAATAAGACAGCTCTTTCCAGATATCCATTCGCTTTCTCGTATCGTCCGGTCTTGCTTAGGCATTGAGCGACCTCGAAAAGGAATTCCGGTTTATGCTTCAATAATGGATACAAAGGTTCATATACCTCCAAGGCCGCTTCGTAAGCTTTATTATTGTAAAACATTTGCGCCTTATTCCATTGTTGATAAGCCTTATAATGATCTTTTTGCATCCAGAACAAACCAATTCCAAGAATAGCGATTCCCATAAAAAATATCTGTTTGCCCCATCTATGGCCATTTGATTCGGCTTGGTTCTCACGGATCTCATCCTTGTCCGGTGTTACGCTCATCACCCCTAGGAATATCAATACTACCCAAAACTCCGGCAATTGCAATGGATAAGAAGAGAAGGCGAATATAGCCATAGACATCAATCCCCCGCAACAAGCATACCTTTTGTTCTTTATTCCTTTATAAAATAGAAGCCCCAGCCAGCCTATAAATAGGGCTAATCCTACTAACCCCTGTTCTAATCCAATCTGCAAGTATTCATTAAATGCGTACTCCGGGCATCCGGCAACCAACTTTTCCTGTTCAGTCGCTTTTCCCGAAGCCATGTATTCCGCTTGTGTTTCAGCGTAAGCGGCAGGGAACCCACCTAGGCTGGTACCTGTAATCGGTTGTTTTTGTATCGCTTTCGTCGTGATCTTCCACATCAGAAACCTTCCGTCTGCCGAATCTTTCTTTAATGTATAGAGTGATGCGCTCCCGCCAAGAAGCAATATGCCGCCTAGGATACCGCCTATGATATACCACCTTTTGTGTTGTCTCAGTCTGGTCGCTGCCTGTTTCCTGTCAAGGCGGTACAGGGCATATACCCAGGCGCAAGAAACGACCACCGCTATCCATGCCGATCGGCTCATTCCCGCAGGAAGTACAACGATCGCTGTGCCTATACATCCCATGGACAGGTAATAGGGCATATTTCGTTTGGACTGTTCCAGCAAGATGCCAAGAGCCACCGGTAATGTGATCGCCAAATATCCGGAATAAGGCCCCGGATTGAAAAAAGAGCCGGTCAGCCGAAACAGGGAATGGTTCGAATAGGCCCATCCCTGTAATTGACGGAAGCCCCAGATGGCTTCTATAAGGCCTGTCGCGATAAAGAACATTGAAAAATATCCTATGAGCACCGGATATTCATGGAACACCTGCCGAAGCAGATACCACAAGACAACCATTTGTCCGATAAACAGGAGCTTTTCCGGCTCCGGGTGTATGGAGTAGGGATAAGAGAGGAGGATAAGCCCCAAGAGGGAAAGGGGGAGGATATCCACGTAAGTCCATGGGCACAGCCCCTTGCTTGGATTCAACCACAAACCTTGTAGGGACACGGCGGATAAGAACAGGGCGATTAGTTGAATCCAAAAGGTTTTCTCTGTCACCAAGTGTGTGGATAGCATTCCCAATCCTGCGAAAGGGGCGCTTAGCAAAAGTGTCCCGAGTAGGGTATATACGCCGAGTTTCAACAGCTCTTTCATGGTTAATATCTTTTTACCGTATCGTTTTCCACCAAAAAGATACGATCTTCCGCAGCCTTTTCCGGTCGCGAGATCATCGCTTTCAACAGGCTCCCTTTAGGTATCTTGCGAATGAGGATGCCACCGGGTATCGTGTCTGTCGGGAAATATCCGTTTTTAAAACACTGCTGTTCCTGTTCCCAATAAGCGAGTGTATACGGCACTTGCTGTTGATACGGGTTGTCCGAGGCGATAAAGATGGAATCGGTTCGGGCCGGATCGGGCTTAATTTTCGTGATGATCCCCGTATTGCTCACATGGAAAGGGGATGTGATGAAGCGTAGTGAGCCATAAGCCTCTTTGTCATATTCGGCGATGATAAACACATCATCGCCTACGATCTTCGGGAAGGTACAGCGGTTGCCGATCCGTTCGCTCATGGCGAAAGGCCTCCAGTTACCATGATTATAGGTACAGAGGTAAATAGGTGCTCTTTTTGATCTCACCGGGAGGTCGCAAGTCGTATGGATATCTGCGACAGGTGGTAGGTATTGCTCCGTGACAGCGGTCAATAACGGATTTTTTAAGAACGTACGGTATTCATCGGTCGACTCGGTCGTTACCGGATGTAAGGGGGCGAATCCGTATCTGTAAACCTTGGCCGGGGTCAAGAACGGCTTGGTTAGGTTGTAGATCAAGGAATCCGGGCCTTCGTACTCCGGAGCGAAAGGTAGGAATCGCCCATCCTCGTTTAAGAATGCGCACCAATAATGTTCCCCGTTCCTACGAGTCCAGATCGTATGTTCTGCTACAGTGGGAATACCGGCCGCACGCATCAGCTGGATACCATACAAGACTACCCCATCACAACGTCCAACCCCTGTCCGGTGGATCTCCTCTGCGGTTGGATAGTGGATGGGTATCTCCGTTTGATAGGTGACTCGGGTTCGTAGTATCTTTTGTAACCTCACGGCCGCATCGTACGTGTTATCAATATGCGAACTATCCAGCAAAGGGAGGTACGTCCGCATCAGCTCCTCACGTAAACCGGAGGGCTGTTCGTATAACCCCCGGTAGGGAAGTATATACCTGCAAAAATTCTCGAAACTTACCGATTTATTCCAGGGCTTGGGCCACGCCTGAAACGCCAGCTCGATATTACGGATTAGATAGTCCGAGGATAGGGTGGTGATGTCTGATACCCTCTCTCGCTTCTCATATCCGAAATGATAGACCATATTGCGTATCAAAAAGCGGGCGGCCTCTCTTTTTAATGAATCCCCTTCATAGTATTTGATGACATATTCCAACTCTTTCCTGTTATCGCCGGCTTGCGACAACGCATATTCCAACATACTTTCTTCTTGGCTTTTTGAGAAACCGCAAGAGTGCAGACAGATCCAAGCGCATACATATAAAATAAGCTTATTCATAATTCTTCAATTGTTTCGAATATTTTTCCAAAAACGTCCCTTTCTGTATTCCCCCGTGTAAGGGTCAACGGATTTCCACACTTTCCAAGCTACCCCTACGATAAATTCCTCCGGTATAAGTCCGAGATAACGGGAATCTCTAGAGTTTTCTGTCTTATCTCCGGCCACGAAGTAATAGTTGCTTTGGAACTGGTATTGTCTTACCTGTTTGTCTCCTATATAAACTTTACTATCTTTCCACGATAGGGAATCTTTTGATTCCCACTCGATCATTTGTTTGTATAGCTTATAATTTGTTTGATTCACGGTAATTCTATCCCCTTTTCGGGGGATATACAAAGGACCGAAATCATGAACATTCCAATTGAATGTAGAATCAAAAGGGAAACAACGGTAGACACCGTCCGGCATCCGATCCGCTTTTTGTCTGGATAAGTTCGCTTGACTTTCCACATTCCCCAAAGGCTCTTTTGTATGGTTGTTTCGGTAGAATCCCTGTTCGATCCGGATGGAGTCTCCCGGTAACCCGAGGCAGCGTTTGATATAATATTGCATGATGTGCATTTCGATCCGCTCCCATGAATAGGGATGCGGGTAGTTGAATACGAGAATATCATTCCGTTTGATTTGCCCGACTCCGGGTACTCTGTATATATCTACCCGCTTCCCTTTCATAGATGCGAAAATATTGAATAACCTAGGTCCGGCTATCCATTTGTTTACTAATACTTGATCTCCGGTTTGGAGTTGAGGCTCCATGGAATCGGAAGGGATTTTGAACGTGCTGAAACAGAAGATGAGGAGGAATGCGTATATGCAACCAATACCAAATACCCCATAAAATATAAGTGTCAGATATCGTAACATCTGATTTATATTTGTTTTGTATATACGTTTTTCTATTCCCATTCTTTTATGTTTATGCCTCATTTCCTAAATCCAAATTCTTTGGATATCAGTCATCAATAGTCGAACACTACGATATGATATTCCGGATCATCACTGATACCATAGATCTTCCGTTTTTGATTGTCTACAGCGATGGAGGAGACTCCTTGGTCTAATGTGTAATGGCATTCAAGGCTACCGTCCCATCCGATTACAAATAATTCTTTGCATAATATATTGTAATTAGGCTCTGTCACCATTTTTCCATTATAAAGAACAAATAAACTATTCCCCACGTTTACAGGACTATAAAAAGCGTCTCTATAAGTTTGCGGGCTCGCTTTACTTCCGATAATGTCTCCATCCCTAAATTCTTTGAAAACAGATGCGAAATGATCCGGTCCCCGTAATTGTTTTTCCAAGGTCCCGTTCACGTTATAGATGCAAATTAAATCAGTGAAGTAGTGAGTGATTGCAACCTTCTCTTTTCGGTTGGTGGTTAGGTCTGCCCGAAACGCATTGATTAATTCGGCAGGAGTATACTCCTGCTCAGTTTTAGGATAAGTACCGAAATCCATCGTTTTCTTACCTGTTTGATCAAAAAGGAATCCAGGACTCGTCTCTTGATAGGATACGCCTAAGAACCCGTTGCCCAAGCTTCGAATATTGCTCCATAGCGGTTTTGTATCTAGGGAGATACGGCTGGCGTATTCCGGTTCTTTTCCACTGGTAAATTCCGGGATAGAGTAAGTGAAAATCGTAGAGGTCATCATATCAAAAATGACTACGGAATCGTTCCGATTGACGAAACATGGTGTCATCATCTCTTTAGGCCCTTGTCCTACAGGAATACATTCTCCTTCCTTATGTGCCGTATTGAGGTTGAAGATGTGGAATTGTTTTTCCGCCCCTTGATTGCAAGTAACTAGGAAGGAGTCGAATAATTGGATTTGTGAAGGTCGTAAAATAAGACTGTCAAATTCAATAGTTTTTCCGGATAGTGATTTTCGGACTTTGAAATCACTTCTCTGGAAGGTTATGTTTTTGTCATCTTGTTTTTGATCATCGGTACAAGCGATGAATACTAATAGGATGAGTGAAAGATGTAAGATAATGTATTTCTTCATGATACTGATTTTTTAAGGAGGGCATGCCAAATTAAGGGATTGAACACATTTTCTTCTTGCTCAAGATACCTAGAGTCTATGAAATACAAATTAAAAAATCAATGAGAAAACATCTGCATTCCATTGATTTACCGACTGTATTCCATTGTGATTTTTTTCGTTTTGGCACACCCTCCTTTGATTAAATTTTAGTTCCAACGTCCCGGTATGTAAGTGGATGTCCCATCGGAATATTTGATAATACATCCTCCCCCAGAGTAACTGCAATATCCGCTTCCACCTTCCCCACTAGCCAATGCCTCCACATTGTCAAGCGCTAAATCAGAGAGTTTAATCTCGTTTTCACTCTGGTTGATGTTCCATGCCGCAGCTACTGCTACGACTGCCATTACGGCTATTCCTAAAATCTTTTTTCTCATGATATTTCTTTTTTATAGTTTATGTTTTTGAGAATTTAATCTCTTGCTTACTATTCTTCTGCAAGATAAGGATATTCTCGAATTCCTCTTTCAATTTAATTTACTACTTTTGTGTCACCTCCTTTCTGCTTCATGAGTAAAAGTGGGGTGGGAGGCTTGCTTGTGATCGTTCCAATATATCCGGCAAGCTCTCCCTTCTCTTTTATTTATTGAGCCATCCCCCGAATGTTTAATTTTATCAGTTGATTCGTATTGCATTTCACGGAAATCGTCTCGTCAAAGACTCCTTTGTCTTTCGGTGTCATGATGACTCTTACTTGAAGGATCTCTCCCGGCTTGGCGGGATGTTTGTCGAAAGATGGGCGGGCACAGCCGCAGGTTGTAGCCGCGTCTAGTATGACTAACGGGTTGTTTCCTGTGTTTGTTAATCGGAAAACAGCTTCTTTGCTTTCTCCCATTTGGATAGTTCCTAGCTGTATGGATGCCTCTTCCACTTTCACGGTGGTCTGTATTTGTGAAGCGGGTTGTTTTCCGGTGATCTCTTTTAGGTATAGCTCCCGGATATTCGGGTTGTGGATAGGATTTCCTATCACTACGACCTTATTGTCCTTATCCAATAGAAAGGTTTGAAATCTCCCGTCGGCCGGGAAATGATTCAGTTCGTTCAGTCTGTCTGATTGATCCATGCAGATAGGTTTGTCGAAATTGTCTTTTTTCAATAGATACCGTATTTCTTTCTTGTCATCGGACTGGAAGAAAAAGAGGAAGGGAACCGTTCCTTGGGTAATGGAGTCGGTGTATTGAATCAGTTCTTTCCATCGGTGCAGTTGGAGTTTGCAACTGGTACATCCTATGGAATCCACGAAAACCAGCACCTTGTGGGGGGATTTTGGCAGGGTGAAGTCTACCGTATCGGTTGCAAACCGTGCAAAGACCATGTCTTTCGGAAATCGTATCTCTTTTCCTTGCCATTCGGATACTAAATGCTTGATCTCGTCTTTTTTCTTGTCTTGGCAAGCTAGAAGGAATAATAATAGTATGATTAGATTTAAGTATTTCATGATATTTTGTCGTTATATTTTAAATGAAAGAATCGGATCGTTGCTGTTTACATCCGTGGCAAGGATCGTCCCCGTATCCTCATCTACGTCGATACCATAAATGGCATGGTCGAGCACGTACTTCCGGACGGGGTTTCCTTTGAGGTCGAATACATAGATGTATCGCCCGCCATCCTCGATATCTTCCCCTCGTTGGTATGCCTGCCCGATATCTTTGAAACTACGGCCATGAAATACGGTATAAATGAAATGGTCTGTGATATGAACATCACTGAATCCCATGATACCCGTTGGAATTCCCTCCGATTGTGAGATTGCGAATTGAGGTTCTCCATTAGGTCCGTATCGTACGGTTTGTGTAGTATCTGTGAAGTTGTATATTTCTAATGCCTCTCCTAGTTGGGTTGCCATGACCAAGATGCCTTTTTGGGGATTATAGTCGAAGAAGCTTCGCCACGCTTGCGCCAATGCAGGGCGTGCGATGTCTTCATAATTATTTTCGGTCGGGATCTGATTAGCGGAGTGAATCCATTTCCCTTCTCGGTCTGTCCACTTTTGTCTATATTCACCGAGGTAGTCAGATACTAAAAAGCCCGATTCCATCGGGTAAAAGTCCAATGCCCTAACCAGCCGCTTGTCCATATCGATCGTTTCTACGGGGATGATGTTGTTCATATTTTGTTCAATCTTCCACCGGGTTGTTCGCATTTTGTTCGCATCGAGCGTCCAGATAGAATCCTTGGAGATAAACCGGAAGCAATCTGCCGATACCATTTCTTCGGGTCCCTCGCCTCGTTTGCCAAACGATGTCATATATTCCCATTCGGGGTAAGAGAAGGCATGGAAGAAATAATCTACGTTGTGCAAGTCCATGATAATAGCGATACCATCCTTGACCGCTACCCGGAAAGGATAGCGGAACAAGGCGGTATCTAGGTGGATAACCTGCGCATTTAATGCCTTTTCATCGGGAAAATCCTCGTAGCGGGGGAAGTGCCGTGAGGATTCCGAACAGGATACCAGACTACCTATTAATAGAACTATGTACACGTAGTAGTTCATGTGTTGTTTTAACGGTTGTATATATATTTGTAATATCCTCCATTACATGATAGAGAGCCAGCCATATAACAATCTTTGGATCCACTTTCACCGGAAGCTAGCGCTTCAATATTAGAGAAAGTAAGATCTGAGAAATTTTGTTTTCCTTCTTTCAAAAGAAAATACGAAGCACACAAGGCGCAAATGAAAATGATAGCGAAAGCTTTCTTGAAAGTAATTTGTTTCATGTCGTTTCTAATTTTTGTTACAAACGTACGGCTTGGTCTTTGGATAGCCAATCTTTTTAGGTGACTTTTAGCTGACAGTTGAAAAATAAGCCTTTTGTCTACCTATAGTCATCTTTCATCTTGCGAGTTGAATGAATTTATTCGTAGAAAGGGATGGAAAACGTATCTTTGCAGTTTCAACGAGGAATAATTATGGAGAAGCAAAATTGGAAATTTTATTGGAAGTGGAGTGTATTTGTTCTGATGACGATGATTTGCTTGTTGTCTTTTTATAAATCATACCAAAATGTAAAGTATGAATTACAAGAAGAGTCTCAAACGTTATTTCAGCGGGCAGTTCAAGATGATACAAATAGGCGGATAAAAGATTTAGGGGATGCTTTTTGTTTTTCCTATTCAGGCGCTAATCGATTGGAACGAGATAGCATTACAATCAAGACTGCCGATGCGATTATACATATGAGGAATAATAAGGAGGTGGCACGGAGGATGTCTTCACAGGAGAAGTCTGATTTTTGTCTCCAACATTGTTTGTCTATGGAGAATCCGATTCAAGTAACCTTGCTGGATAGCGCTTTTCGTGCATCTTTGTATGAACATGCGATTTCGGCTCAGACCGTAACTTGTTATACCTTTATAGACAAGACGGAATGTAGCTCTTCAGATACTTCTTTTTATCAATCTTTCATACCATTAAAAGATATTGTTTTTGGAGCGAATCGGACGATCGTTTTACAAGCGTTTGTTCAATTTCCTTTCCTTTATATAGTAGGTGAAGTGTTTTTGCGAAATATATTTTGGATTCTGGCAATGGTTATTCTCTGGGTTATTGCGATTGTCTTGACATGGAAAAGACCAAGGATAAATATCTTACCGCTACAAGAAGCACCTAAAGAGATGATACAAATAACAGAAGATATCTTGTTCGATGAAACACATGGCGTATTGCATTATCATAGGCATCGTATCGAATTGGCAAATCAACGGCTGAAACTGTTTTGTATTTTATTAGAACATAAAGGATATTTCATTGAGTCTAATCGGCTGAAAGAAGAAATCTGGCCGGATGGAAGTGTGTCCAAAGACGCTCTTACCGCTACGGCTAAAAGGCTTAAAGAGGATTTGTCTCCTATTCCGGATCTGGTGATTGAGAGTGCTCGGGGGCATGGCTATGTGCTGAAGTGTGGTGGGTAGGTTTTACAAGGTGGGTTAGTGTATTTTTTTGAATGTTTATATTCTTCTCGACTTCGTCTTCTAAAAAACACGTACGTGAATTTTTAGAAACACGTACGACTTTTAGTAAAAACACGTACGAGTTTTTCGGAAACTATAATGATGTTTTTTACACGCTGATTATCAGTTATTTATAGATAAAATTAAAATTGCCTACTTGTTGTAATTAATTTAATATGGTTCTCATGGAATAATAAAGATTACCACCAAACTTGTTTGTCATTTTCATATGTGAATATGCGTTCTTCTTCTCCTTTGGTTAAGTCTTTTAACAACAAGAGAGCATTGTCTGGTACATTTGTATAGGTTAGCTTTGATTCAATAGCTCTTTGTTGGCCTAATGACATCCAATGGTTATATTCCCAATAGAATAGCTCATATAGATCACCTGCGTGGATGTTATTATCATCGTTTCTTGGCGTATAAATGATCTTATTGATAGATACCGGTTTGTTGAAGTCCAAGCCTACCCATGGATAATCAACCGTAGAAGGGGCTTCATAGTAAGTTAGGATATCTTTGTCAAATACTTTGGATTTATCCATTGGCATAGTATCGTAACGAACCGAGGCATTTGTTCCAATGATTGTGCCGGTTAATTCTTTTTCCTCCTTGTCTGAGTAGAAAGCGAGTTCGGCTAGATTACAACCCTTGTTTTTTGCTGATACATAGCGCCAATAGCGATATGTTTTTTGAGGTTTTATCTCGAAAGAATCTGCGGACAATAACCAATGAGAAATCGTATGTATTGTATCAGGATCGGAGAAATCCGGATTATTGGAAGCTTCAAAATGTCCTCCGGTGAGAGTTTTTGCATAATCGAAAATATGTTTTGCGAGATAGTATTTCCTAGATAATATAACTTTCTTTCGTTTACTGGTATCTGCATGTAGATATTTTATTCTACCTCGTGAATCAAGTATGAATGGATCTGTAATAGGATGAATACCTTGATTGTCATAATAAAGTGGGAGATAGGCAATATCTTTTCCTATTTCATTGAAGTAACAAACTTTTCCTTTTTGTGTACCGTAACATATAGGTACCCATTTCTGATTGTCGAAAACGGCTAGGTAGGCATGTTTATGGTTTCGTTTTTTTTGTGTTGGAATCATGATATCACAAGTTTTCATGTATTCGGAGGTAACATCTTTCATGAAAATATTCCGGAAGAGGTCGGGCACGACCTCTTCGGTTGTATTCAGCTTTACGAGATCTTGATTAATAGCGTATGTTCGCCTATACACTTTAGCCATCTTCTGGCTAGGTTTATGCAGTATATCCGGATCTGTTTTTGTCTCGCATCCTCCAAACGCTAGATTCTTTCCTGTATTATCTAAAAGTACATTCCAATAATGCCCCATCGAGCGGAAAGGCCATTGTGGTGTGAAATCTAGCATGACGGGAATTCCTATGCTTCTCATCATAGCTAACGCTATTAACGAGAATTGATTACAAGTGCCGAATGATATCATGCTCCTAGTGGAGGTCTTTGCTATGAACGGAATGGAATATACCGAGTTTTCAGGAACTAATTTCTTCTCTAAAAACTGATTGATATGCTTACAAGCCCAAAATGCTGAGTTTTGCATATCGGAAGAATAGCTGAAGTCGTTGAGTTCTGTTAATGTCGTAGAATCTATTTGTTGGTACATGCCAGTCCTCCAATCCTCCAGTACATCCATGGCTCCGATAGAGTAGGGCAATAGGTATTCACAGAAGTCATCAAAATTTAAATGTCGGCTCCAAGGGGCATCTTCCCATAGGTGGAAAGCCTGCTCGATATTTTGAATAAGAAAATCAGCTGTAATTATACGAATGTCTTCTTGTATCGGGAATGAGGTGTTCTCGTGGATTTTAGAGATTCTATCAATGCGATTGGCAAGATAAGGTGTATCATGATAACGCCCCTCTTTTTGTGTTTGAAGTATTATAGAGTCAATTTGTTTATTATATGTGTTGGTGATTTTCCCGCAATAAGAATAATGCCCGGGCATATTCTTAATAAGAAAGCAAGCTGCACGATATTTCAAGGAATCATTTTTGTAATGTTCCAATACCTGTTCTAATTCACGGCGGTTTTCGCCTGCTCTTTCAAGAGCGAATGAGAGTTGTCTGTCTTCTTTGAAATTGTGACAAGAGACTAAACTAGATATAAGTAGCGTGATCCAAAAGAGTTTCATTCGTTTTATTTGTTCTTTTTGCGAAGGACGGTGTTTTAATAGATTGCTCGTTTCATATCGTATTTAATTTTTCACAAACATAAGTTTATTCCTTTTCATGGCCAATTGTTTTAGCTGACTTTTAGCTGACAGACAAAAAATGAGGGTTTGTTGGCATAAAGTTATGTATTTGTATTGCTATCATTTCAACAAGTAGTCCAAGAGGATACAGATCGGCGTATCAAAGAACTTGGGGATGATTTTTGTTTTTCTTATACAGGGGGGGCACTTCAGATATTATCATTAGATAGTACTTTTCGTGCATCTTACCGCTACGGCTAAAAGGCTTAAAGAGGATTTGTCTCCTATTCCGGGTTTGGTGATAGAGAGTGCTCGGGGTAAAGGATATTCGCTAAAGATCGTTTCGGGAGAGTAAATTCTCTATCTCAACGTTCATTTGATGGTTCATTTGTGTGATGAGCTTGCTATCGGCAGTAGTACTGACTTGGCTAAGTAATATATACTGACTTGCCCAACACAGTATATATTACTTAGCTAAGTCTGTATTGGTCTTAGGATTGCCAGTCTAAGGTCACCTATTTATATCGTGAGTTGAATGAATTTGTGCAAACAATGTTAATTATTTTGTCCGGCTTAACCTCGTTCATGAATAAGATAGAACATGGTCAACCTCTTTTATTACTAAGTCGCAAACCGGTCAACCTGCTTTATAAATAAGATGCGAAGTAGTCAATTAAAAACGTTAACATACAGGGTATTGTTGTTTCTCGTAGGGAAAACAATGGTTTCTCCTGTAGGAAACTTTAGTTTCTTCCTAGGGAAACAAAAGTTTTCCAGTTATAAAACAAAAGTTTCATAAGCGGAAAACTTTTGTTTTTGCTTAGAAAAACTGTAAACTATTATACGTTAATGTCTTTTCCTGATTTATCTAGACACTTTTTTTGTTTATAAACGTAATCAGTAGACAGTAGTTATAAAGTAATACTGATATAGTAGTCACTTCTTTTAACTTCATACTGATAACATAGA
>NZ_JAMOKU010000038.1:0-51662 GCF_023656845.1 Parabacteroides sp. Y3-G-102
TGATAATAAGAATGAAGAAGATGCAATTTCTCTTCTTCGCTGTAATGCTCATGTTTTTTGCGCATAATAATTACACATTTTATTGTTATTGAATGTGTCTACCTATATCAGCATAAGACAAAAACTGTAATTGACTGATTAATAGCAATTATACTATTATCTCTTCTCCGGCATATATTTCCAAAAACGAGCCGGCATATGTTGGCGATGAAGCCGTGGGTTTAAACGCTCCTTGATAGCGATAGACTTAAAATACTCTTTCCACATACTTTGAAAAAGTTTCTCATCCTTATCCATGATATCCTCACTGAGCAATCCGGTCAATAAGTGTGAATCTTTCTCTTCGAAACGGACTTCTATCGTATCGTTAAGATCATAATAATATCCATACTCTCTTTTTAAGTCGTAAATGAGCCATTGCTGATCAGCGAAACGGTCTTGCGCATAAGGTAATACCAAAGGTAATACGTTATATATAGGTGCGATGGCAGCAAAGTAAGTTCCATCCGCCGCTTTTTGGAAACGAAAGAATTGCATCACTCGCAAGCGTTCGTTGTTTACTTTCTTCCAGATCTTGGCCGTTTCCAATATGTCCGGGTCACCAAGATTGAACTCAATCGTGGCTGGAGCGTCGATCGCTTTGCGGATATATCTGAATAACAACAGGTCTACTTCCGGTAATTCCGACAACCAAGTTACCGTCAGCCCGGAAAGAGAAGACTTGGAGATTTTCTTCTCAAGCCCTTTCCATACCCGTTCTGCTTTCCGGTCGTCCGTATAAATCCGGATCGCCTCGTCATAGAACAATGGAAATGGCTCGCCCTCGGTTACTAACAAATCCGGAAAAGTTCGACGGGAATAGGCATCGAATACAGCGGTAAGCAATCCCTCAAAAGTCTTGTCGTAAACAAATATAATCATTATCAATCCTTCTTATAAAACAGGCGTTAATCTATAAAAGGCAGTATAAGCTGCCGATCGTCTACTTTCTTTCCGCTCTTTCTCGTCAATAGTTGCCGGACGGTTTCAGGGCTGACCTCATTCACGGTCTGCGTCGGGAGTTCCCGGCAAGTAATAAAATAGCTAGCCTTTTTCATGACCACTCCTATTTTCTTCAACTGCTCTGAACCGAGATTAGCGTAACGCCGGGAAACGATTATGATCTTTGCCGATTTCACGCCAATTCCCGGAACCCGAAGAAGCATCTCGTAATCCGCTTTATTGATATCTACCGGGAAGACCTCCGGATGCCGCAGGGCCCAAGCCAACTTCGGGTCCACGTCTAGATCCAGATCCGGATATGCGTCATTGACAATCTCATCTACCTTGAATTGATAAAAACGCAATAACCAATCCGCTTGATATAAACGATTCTCACGGACCAGCGGAGGCGTGGTAAGTGCCGGAAGACGGTTATCATACGCATTTACCGGAATGAATCCCGAATAGTAAACACGCTTCATCGTAGGTCTCTGATATAAGGCCGATGATAGACGAAGTATGTCCTTGTCGGTATCCGCCGTAGCGCCAACGATCATCTGCGTGCTTTGCCCGGCGGGAGCGAATCGTGGGGCATACCGGAAACGCTTGCGTTCCTCGGCGCTTTGTAATACGCCTTGTTGGATATAACGCATAGGGGCAAATACGCTTTTAAAATCCTTTTCCGGAGCTAGAGTCCGCAAGCTCGCCTCATTCGGGATCTCTATATTCACGCTTAAACGATCGGCGTAAAGCCCAGCCTCATTTACCAATTCTTGGCTGGCTCCGGGGATACTCTTCATATGTATGTATCCATTGAAGTGATGTACGAGGCGCAAATCCTTGATGGCTCTCACCAACCGTTCCATCGTATAATCTGGGTTTCGAACCACGCCGGAGCTTAAAAACAATCCTTCAATGTAATTACGTCGGTAAAACTCGATCGTGAGATTCACCAACTCGGTAACGGAAAGCGTAGCTCTCGGTAAATCATTACTTCGCCGGTTGATGCAGTAGGCGCAATCATACATACAATAATTCGTCAGCATGATCTTTAAAAGCGAGATACACCGTCCGTCCTCAGCGAAACTATGGCAAATACCCCATCCCGCGGCACTTCCTATAGCCCCGCTCTTATGCGAACGGGAGGTTCCGCTGGAAGCGCAGGATACGTCATATTTTGCCGACTCGGCCAAGATTTTCAATTTCTCGAGCACTTTTTCGTCCATAATTTCACCGATATGTTTCGTACAAAGATAATGATCTCATGGGAAAAAGCCTCCATTTATAACTTCCTCATTATTTTTTTTGAGAAAAACAATCGTTTTTTTGTAATCGGTTGGTAGATAAGACTTAAAGAGTAGAAAGTTCGGTAGCCGGTAGCGATTTGGTAGCTGTGCGGGTTTCGCTGCATTGCTTCGCTCTGCTCTTGGAACTGATGCAAATATAGGAATTTTGACCGAAAAAGGGAAATGTTTCGGGGATTTTTTATTTTTCGGGATTACCGGATTACAGGAAAAGCATAAAATCAGGAGGCGGTGCAAAAAACGAGGTTGCACCCGTGGTTTTACTCGAAGTGTAAAATGTTGATTTTCAGTGTGTATTTCTGTGGTGCAAGGTGCAGCTATATTTATATATATAGCTGCACCTTGCACCAGCCACACAGGGCTGTTTTGCGGCTTGCACCGATATTCTTTTAAGTTTCTGTAAATGAGTTGGTTTTGAGTTTTGGTGTTTGTTTCGGGGGAAAGGTGGGATGAACGGGATGTTCCGATAGGGCTTGGCGGCTTCGTGTTTGCCCTGCAAGGGCTTGGCAGGTGGGGTGGCTGGAATGTCGGGCTTAGGGCAGTCTTGGGGCTTTTATTCAATCCTTTGCCCTTTGCGGTCGATGTAATACCAATCATCGCTTTCCCAATAGTGGTATTCCCCATCCGAACCGGGAGCTTCTTCCAGTTCTCCCGTGTCGGTTACTTTCGCCTTCCCGTTCTCGAAAGGAAAGCCAAAAGCGAAGCGTGGTTCTACGAGGGTATTGCCATGCTCGTCCGCATATCCGATACGCCCTTTTTCATCGACGATGCGGTAAACGCCTTCCTGCACGGGGTCGTTGCCGTTGTCATACCGGTACGGGACATAGAGGCTTGCGGGATGGCTGTTGCCGGAGGATATGGCCGTGCAGCGGTCATGATAAAGGGTGAACAGCCGTATTTCAAGCAGGATGGCAAGGACTGCAAGCACCGTGCAGACAAGGAAACGGAGGCGATAGCGTTGCCGTACCGATACATGGAACGCCCCGTAATAGTCGTGCATCATGCGGTAACGCTCCTCGGTATAGATGCGCATATTCCTCCAGAGCAATACGGGGAACGGCAGTATCAGCGGGAAAAGCGTAAGGCGGTCGTCTGTTTCGTAAAGGAAGCGGACAGCCGGAGTGCCCAAGAACTGTAAAGCGATGGCGACAGGAAACAGGAGGCAGGCGAACTGGACCACACTGATGACCGCAAAACTACGATCCGGGAAGCCGTGCCGACAACTGCGCCACGCCCAATAAAAGAGGTGGTCGAAGAATCCGGGGAGCTTCGGCCGACTGGTTCTTTTATGTGGGGAGGCTTTCTTCATACGTTGCGGCTATATAGGTGCAAATAAAACGTATTTCTTCCAAACGGAAAAGATTTTTGCGGTGAAACTTTTTGAGTGATTGGACTTTTCACTATTTTTGCTTTGATGTATAACGGTTCGTCCGTAAGGTATGAATTTGGCTTTTTCTGTTATTGCTATGGAATGGTTCGATAAGATAAGCGAGTTTATGGAGGGTCTGCCGGAGTGGTTGCAGGCGCATCCGAGGTACGGCTACCTGATCGTGGCGGGAATCCTGCTGCTGTGGCTTGTGGGGATTGTCTGCGGATGGCGGTGGACGTACTCCCGTCCGGGAAGTTGGGAAGGGAATTTCTGGCTGGGTACGCTGGGTGAAAGGAGTTACCGTTTCTGGCTGGGGCTGATCGTTGCCGCCGCAACGGGATGCGCCCTGTTGCTGTTCTTCGTAACGGGATAAGCAAGCGGAAAACAAGGAAAGGAGGAAGCTATGTTCAAGGAACCGGCATACTGGATGTATTACTTCTGGAGCAAGAACAAACGTGCAAGGAAAGACAAGGCGGTTATCTCCAATGCCACGTGGACGATGGCAATCCTGTGGCTTCTTAACCTGATGGCTCTCCATCTTTTGTTCGAGGCATGGGGATGGGATATGCTGACGGGCTGGTTCTCTTCCCTGACGGACAAGGTGGAATGGAGCAGGTTCAACCCGGTTGCCTATCTGTTCGCCGCAGCGACGCTCGCTCCTTTTATCTGGATTGCCAGAAAGCTGTATTACCGTCCTGCGAAGCTGAAAGCGATGCAGGCGAAGTACGAGACAGTGGGCGAATACCGGAAATTGCTCGGTCAATGCCTGTTCTGGCTGTATGTTATCGGCAGTTTTGCATCGTTCTTCATTATAGCCGAACAAAAGAACCATTCCAAGGAGCAACCACTGATCGAAAGGTTGCAGGAGATACGGGACGGCAAATATCCCGTTGAAAAGACGCACTCACCAACCGGCGAATGACTTTCTTCCGGCTCCCCCTGCTTACTGTCATGCCGTTCTGCGGGTGGAACCGGTACAGCCTTTCTGTTTTTTCACGACTGAATATCCGAACCTATGGAGCAAAATCCGAATCTGTAATTCAAGGAAATATCGTGACCGATACGGGGTGTCGGCAGGACATCTATTGCAAACAATTTGTAATTTCGTGTAAGATTTGTATTATTTAATATCGTGTTGAAACAAAATGAAACAGAATCTTACACTAATTCTAATGAATGAAGCCGTCCGGGAGGGATGGCGGGAATGGATGGAAAAGGTACGCAGGGTATTGCCGCAAACGGATGCGGAGCGTCCGGTGACATGGATTGCGGCGGAACGGCTCGCACGGGAGAACGGACGGATGGTGCGGCTGGTGGAGCTGCTGCGGGAACACTGCCCCGTACTTTCGTGCCGGGTAAAGGAGGAAGCCGGGCTGCTGATACTGGTCGCCTATCACCGCCACGGAAGCTCGTCAGACTTCCTGCTGGAAACGGCGGAGGCGTATTTCCGGGAGAAGGACTGCAGAGGATTCCTGTTCCTCTGCCGGATGCAGGCAAGCATCAACGCCTACGACGAATACCCGCACCTGAACGTGCTCTGCAACCGTCTGGCGGGACTGCTGTTCCGCTTCCGCCGTGAACGGGCGTCCGAGTACCGCAAGGGCATACCGCCGATGTTCGGCAAGGCGGACTTGCAGGAGGTGGAAAAGTACCTGCCGCACCTGCGGGGCTGCTCGTTCCGGGAAGAAATCGCACTGGCTCTGCCCAAGGTGAAGAACGTGGAGGAACTGGCACGGGAATGCGCCATGTCGGTCAATACGCTGGGACGGCGTTTCAAGGAGGAGCTGAACACCACTCCGCACCGCTGGCTGACGGAACAGCGGAAAGCGCACGTAACCTCCCTGCTGGCGGACACGGACATGCCCCTTCAAGAGATTGCCGACGTGTGCGGCTTCGCCACTCCGAGCTACCTGTGGGACTTCTGCAAGAAGCACCTGAAGGCTACTCCTGCCGAAATCCGTGAAATCGCCCGGTGCGCCCGTACAGTTTAGCCTCCCTTTTCCAGCCCTGCCGTGAAAAACCGACCGTCCGGGGTCGATTGGCGGACAATCCGAATCCGGCGGTGAGGATTCAGAACGTCCGTTTCCCTGCCGTCCGCTAACTTTGCGCCCTTATAAACAACATGAAACAAGATTTATATGGAAGAATATTTTAACGGGCTGCTGAAGGAGGTGGATCAGCGCATGGCGACCACAGCCCCCGGCATGGACGGCAAGGAGGTGATAGGCGTCTGCCGTGAGATGGTCTCGTACCTGAAAGGCAAGAACCGGGAACTGAAGGAGTACGCCCTCGCCCATCCGTTCGCCGGGGACGCGAAGGAGATCCTCTACTTCAAGTATTACAAACCCGCCCTGACGGGCAGGCTGCTGTACTATTACCGGGTGTACCAGATAGAGAGCGGCTGCCCCGCCTGCCTGCGTGTCGCCGAACCGTACTACCGCAAGGCGATGGAGCGTGCCGAGCGGATGATGGAACGCTACCTGCCCTTTTACCAGTATTATCACAGCGGGGCGACGTACCGGGACAGCTACTATTTCCTGCGGGCGAAGGGCGAGCTAAGCCCCGAGAGCGGCAGCTTCGTGCTGGACGAGGAGGCGGAGTTCTCCACGGGCTACGACATACTGGCGGCACGGCTGATCTCGGTGGAGATGCTGCTGGTACACTTGAGCCGCCGGATGGAGCGTGCGGCGCAGGGGACGGAGACGGAAGCCGTGCCGGAGAAGGAACACCGCTGGACGAACACGAAGGTTGCCGCCATACTGCTCGTCTATGGCATACACGTGACGGGAAGCGTGGACGAGGGCAACGCCGAGATCGGCGAGCTGGCTGCGCTGTTCGAGAAGCATTTCCACGTGGATCTGGGCAACGTGTACCACGCTTTCGGCAGGCTGCGGGGGCAACAGAACCCGACGGCGTTCTTGGACGAGATGAAGGAGAGGCTGCTGAAAAAGATGCGGGACATGGATAGCCGGTAGCAAGTTGGCAACGGGGCGGCAGAGACGGCAGGACACGGGAAGGGAGCGTCCGAAGGGCTGGAAAGAGCCTTCCGGACGCTCTTTTTTACCCCGTCTCGGTCCTTTTTACCGCCCGGAACGGCGGCAAGGGCGAAAATGCGCCCCGAAAAAAAATCTTTGCCAAGGTGCTGGTATAGTGGCAGGAAAAACCGGCGAATCGGGCGACATTTGCGGCAGAAACCTAAAAATGAGTACGACAATGGAAATAATGACCATCGAGAGCAACGCCTACCGCCTGCTCGTGGAGAAGATCGAGAAGATAACCGCCTACGTGGAGGAATCCCGGAACCGGGAGGAAACGGAGCGCAAACGGAAAGAGGAAGCGGAAAGCCCTGTGACCAAGGGACGGAAAGCCGACCCGAAGTGGATGACGCACAAGGAGGTGTGCGAGGCGCTGGACATCAGCCACCGCACCCTGCAACGCTACCGCCAGAAGAACATCGTCCCCTATTCGATGATCGGGCGGCAGATACGCTATCCCCGGCAGGCTGTCGAGAGCCTGCGTGAGCGGTGGATGGTGGAGACGCCCGCCGCCAAGATCGACCGGATGATAGCGGAACATCCCCTGCATAACCGAAAAAACGGAAGCTATGGTAAGAAAGGAAGAAGTGCTGGCAAGAACCAGTAACGGGCTGGACGTGTTCCGCCACTACCTGCCCGTGAAGTGGCGGGTGGGCAGGAACTTCCTGAACCCGCTGTACGCCGACAGCAAGGCTTCGTGCAACGTGTATTACGACCGCCGGAGCGGTACGTACCGGATGAAGGACTTCGGCAACGGGGACTATTCGGGAGACTGCTTCTTCCTCGTGGCGAAGCTGAAAGGGCTGGACTGCCGGAACGCCGCCGACTTCGTGGAGGTGCTGCACACCATCGACCGGGAGCTGTGCCTCGGACTGGACGGGGACAGCCCGACCGACGGGACGGTGGGAACCGGGGGCTGTCGGAGATTGCGGCTCGTGCCGGGCGCAAGGGGCGGCGGTGCCGGGGAAGCCGGAACGGACACGGAAGAGGCGGCTGTGTCCGCCGACCGTCCCGAACCGAAGCCCTACCGGGCGGCGGAGAAGCCCTTCACCGAGGGGGAGCTTGTCTACTGGGGCGCATCGGGCATCACCGTGGAGGTGCTGCGCCGCTACGGGACGGTATCGCTCGCCGAGTACCGGGGCGAGACGAGGGAGGGCAAGGCGTTCGGCTTCAGTTCCACCCCGGCGGAACCGATGTTCGGGTACAGGGGGAAATGGGGCGTGAAGGTCTATCGCCCGATGTCGGAGGTGCGCTTCGTCTATGGCGGGCACACGGGCGACAACTACTGCTTCGGGCTGGAGCAACTGCCCTCGAAGGGCGACCTGCTCTTCCTCACGGGCGGCGAGAAGGACGTGCTGACGCTGGCGGCGCACGGCTTCCACGCCATCTGCTTCAACTCGGAGACCTCGGTCATCCCGGCGAAGACCGTGCGCAAGCTGGTCTATCGCTTCAAGCACATCGTGCTGCTGTACGACACGGACAAGACGGGGCTGGAATGCTCGGAGAAGCACCGTGCGCAACTGGCGGAGTACGGGGTGAAACGGCTGGTGCTGCCATTGTCGGGGACGAAGGCGGAGAAGGACGTGACGGACTACTTCAAAGCCGGGCACACGAGGGAGGAGCTGATGGGGCTGTTCCTGAAACTGCTCGACACGCTGTACGGGGACACGCTGGCGATGCTGAAATCGTGCGAGATCGACTATGACCACCCGCCCGAACAGGCGGTCGCCATCGTTACCGCCGGGGACGTGCCGTTAGGCTCGGAAGAGAACATCCTCTGCATCACGGGCGGTGAAGGGACGGGCAAGAGCAACTACACCGCCGCACTGGTCGCCGGGGCGATCATGGAACGGGAGACGGACGCCGATCTCTTGGGGGTGCGGGTGGAACCGAACCGCAAGGGGCGTGCGGTGCTGCTCTACGACACGGAACAGAGCGAGCAACAGCTCCACAAGAACACGGGGCGGCTGCTGCGCCGTGCCGGGCGTGAGCGGATGCCGGAGTATCTGCACGTGTACTGCCTGACGGGGATGTCGAGAAGCGAGCGGTTGACCGCCATCGTGCAGAGCATGGACCGGTACTACTACCTGCACGGGGGCATCCATCTGGTCGTCATCGACGGGGTGGCGGACCTGATCCGCTGCGCCAACGACGAGGCGGAGAGCGTGGCGCTGATTGACGAGATCTACCGGCTGGCGGGAATCTACCGCACGTGTATCGCCGCCGTGGTGCATTTCGTGCCGAACGGACTGAAGCTGCGGGGACACCTCGGCAGCGAGCTGCAACGCAAGTCCGCCGCCATCCTCTCCATCGAGAAGGACGAGAACCCGGAGGTGTCGGTGGTGAAGGCGTTGAAGGTCAGGGACGGCAGCCCGCTGGACATTCCGCTGATGCAGTTCAGATGGGACAAGCAAGCCGGGATGCCCGTCTATGTGGGCGAGAAGCCGAGGGCGGAGAAAGAGAAGCGCAAGGAGAAGGAGCTGGCGGAGATGGCACGGGAGGCGTTCGCCCGGCAGGAGAAGTACGGCTACATCGAACTGTGCGAGCTGATACAGGAGATGCTGGAAGTGAAGGAACGGACGGCGAAAGGCTACATCCGCTATATGCGGGAAAAGGAAATCATCGAAAAGGAGGGCGACTGCTATGTACACGGACAGGGAAGAGTTTGAGGGCTGGATGGAGCGCATCATGGAACGCTTCGACCGGACGGAGAAATTGCTGGAAAGGGTGCTGAAGAAGAACAACACGCTCGACGGCGAGGAGGTGCTGGACAACCAAGACCTGTGCCTGCTGCTGAAGGTGGGCATCCGCACGCTGCAACGCTACCGTGCCATCGGGGTGTTGCCGTACTTCACCATCAGCGGCAAGGTGTTCTACCGCACGAAGGACGTGCACGAGTTCATCCGCACCCGTTTCGCCGACGTGGAGGAACGGGCTGCGAAACGCAAGGAGAAGGAAGCCCGGAAAGAGGAAAGGCGCAGGAAAAGGGGGTTGTTCCCGTGAAAATGACATTTTTCTGACGGTGCTTTTGGTGGATGAAGCCCTGCCGGATCGTGAGATTAGGCGGGGCTATTGTTTTGTTATTCGGGAAGTTTCGCTATCTTTGCTCCACGAAGACAGAAGGCGATGCTTTCGGGCACGCCCGCTGTCGTGACATAGAAGATTCATGCCCGGCTTGGAAACAGGCAGGGATTGATATACATATTGTACGTTCGCTGAACGTCTTGGAATAGAAAACTGGTAATTTTTGACAAACAGGACGGATGGTGTAATGCACATGCTGTATGCTTATACGGCGTGCGCTTACCTATTCTGTTTGTCGGGTATACCAGTGCCTCTATTCCGGAATAGCGTGAGTTCACGCCGTTCTTTTGGGTGCGAGGCGGACATAATCCTTAAAAACACATTGATATGAAACAGATTACCTTGCACGTGTACCAATCCATTGACGGTTGTCCGGTCAGATCGGACAAGTATTTCGATGCGGCGGTGGACGCCTCCGGCTGCGTGCTGATCGACGAGGAAACCTACCTGCGCATTTACCTGAACCATCTGGGCTGGCCGCTCACGGCAAAAGAAACTTTGGTCGTGACGGACGGCTGTATTGATTTGACGGAGAAGGAACGGGTGCGGTTTGTTACAGGGGATGCGGCAGCGGAACTGCGGGGAATAAAAGCGGACGGCGAAGGTACGGTAACGGCTTACGGAGCGGAAACCGGGGCTTTGCTCTTGGATAACGGGCTGGCGGACGAAATCGTGGTGATAACCGTGCCGGTACTGGTCGGCGGCGGTGAGAAGGCACTGGAGTGCGGGCTGAATGACGACAGGACGTGGGTCGTGCGGTCGAGCAAGGTATTGGAGGACGGGAAAATCCGGACGGTGTACGGAAGGGTATGCCCATGAAATGCAAAAAGCCACTGAAAAGTGGCTTGGGTCATTCAGGAAAGGATGACGGGTTATAAAAAAACGACCCGCCGATTTGAGCATTATCAAGAGGCTTGGCGGGTTCTATTGGTGCAAAGATAAGGTAAATTCTTTGAAAGACAAAAGAATATTAAATTTAGGTAATACCGTTGCCTAAATTTGAGGTACAAAATAACAAAGGTGCATCAATGATGCACCTTTGTTGTATAATATGTAACTGACAAACATTACAATGCCGTTGGCAATGACTGAGTGTCAATAATTCTCTTTTTATAAAAGATTTTTTGGAAAGAAGACAATACACTACTGTCAATCCATTTAGAATGTGAAGCAAAAAAAGTATCGGCAACCTTGATATATTCTTTGGGTGCCTCACATTTTCTTAATGAATTGGAAATTAACATCATCCCTTTAAGTTTAGACTTAAAGAATCTATTTTTTAATCCATTGCGGTACAGAAAATCAAAATAGACCTCTGCATCGGCAATGTTGAGATTTGCCAATTCAGTCTGAAGCTCTTTCCAGTAGTAGTTCGTCATTTCTGACGATAAAATAACCACTAACAAGCTCCGTCCTTGCAAGGGGATTATTTGAAATTCTTTATTTTCCATTTTACCAATTATTACATATATTATTAATAATAACAAGGCAGTCCTTAATAATGTTTACGGCTTCATCGTATTCAAGGGTTCTACTTGTTTCCACATTAAAACTGTCCACATGGAATGTCGAGTGCCTATGTTGATTGAAGAATGAATATCCTTGTTCCAAAGCCTGCTTCAAATGTAGATTGTTGTCATACGTTCCGATACCACTTTTAAAGCAATACGCCCCACTATTATTTTTCTGAAAATATGTCCCGTATTCGTCAAAATCAGGCGCATCTTCCAAAAGACGAGTGCGCAATACCGCATCTAACGCTTTCAAAATGCCAAAAGTATAACATCCATAATCATCCACCTTAACCGCAGAGTTAGCCAAATTGATTGAAGTATTGATAAAGTTTTCTATCACACTTCCATCAATATGCTCTCTGTTTCCAATATACTTGCTAAGATCGTTGTCTAATGCATAGCCAGCACGTGCTTGGATAGCAAACACTTCTTCTATAGCTTCGGAAGGAATGGAAGATATAGCTTGCAACACTTCGGTTATAAATTCCACATAAAATGATGTGATACATCCTTGTACCATTAATGTTCCGTTATTATAAAAGATAACAGAAACCTTAGCATCGTATTTCCCTTTCAGATGATATTGGTTCCGGATGTTCGGACTCTTATCCGTGTTTACTTCGGAAACAACAACATTATTATATTCTTTTACCGCTGAAATCAATGTATCAAAATCATCGCTCCTTACACCTTTCAATTTGAAGCATTTTTGATCCATATCCGGTATCGCAGTCTGTTCCACAATATACTCCCAACAATCCTTGCAAATTCCATTCAAAGTTCCATTTTTGCCTTGTATATTATGAGAAACTTGTCCACCAGTAATAAAACAATTTAATGTGCTTTTTTCCTGATTTTTTATATTGATAATCTCTATCTGCTTTTGCTTTCCTTGGTTACATTCCTTTATGTGAAGCGTATAAGCAGGGCGGGCAGCAATAAATTCTTTTGCTACTTCATCTATTTTCTCAATAGCCAGAGAGTATTTTTTAGTCGCCATTACATTCAAATTGGTCTGCAAAGTTATACATTTTATTTATATTACAATGTAGATCAGTATATTATTAACTATATTATTAATTTACAAGAGAACTACATGGTTGTTTTTTAACAATTGTGCTTAAAAGCCTTTACGGGTACAAGACCTTGAAATCCCGTGGGCTGCCGCCGTCTGTCAAGCCGTCCTGCCGGAGCCGCCGGAGGGTCTCGGCTGCCGATCCGCTGCCGAAGTTGCGGACACAGTACAGGCGGGAGAAGCGGAAGCGGTGGAGGTGGACGAGCAGGTGCTCCACGGTGAAGACGCCCAACTCCCGGCACGCCCGGACGATGCGCTGCGACAAGCCGAAGGTGTCGAGCGGGGTATCGAGCAGGCGGCGGAGCCTGCCCGGTCTGCCGGGCTTGCCCCGCTGTTGCGCCACGTCTTCGTAGATGGTGGCGACCCGGTTGCGGCTGAACAGGGCGGCAAGGGATGCGCCGTCGATCATCAGGATGCCGTCGAAACGGGCGTAGGCGATGTGGTTGCCGTTCATCCAGAGGGTGATGCGCAGCTCGTCCGTGCCGCAGAGCCGGGCGGCTTCCGCCACGGTGATCCAACCGATGCCGTTCATCGCCTGCGCTCCTTTCCTTTGGGCTTGTCCGTGCGGGGCGGGAACCCGTACACGGTGCGGAAGTCCTTGTCGAAGGTGAGGTACGCATCGAAGGGCTTGCCGTCCCTGCTCCTGAAGCCTTTGATAAGGGATGTTTTGCCTTTGGTCACGAGGTCGGCAATCTGGCTGTCGGTGAGCTGCTTCTCCCCCTTGTTGCGGAAGACGGTAAGCCCACAATCGACGTTGCTGCACTTGGCGACCTTCGGGTAAAGGAGGATGCGACCGGAACGGCACTTGGGACACGGGATATGTCCGCCGTCCGCCACCGATACCTGCACTTGCAGGAGTTCTTCGGTAATCTGGGCGGCATAGACCTCGATGCCCTTGCGGAAGGTGTCGGGATTCATCTCCCCGCTCTCGATCTTGGCGAGGGCGGTCTCCCACTGCCCGGTCATCTCGACATCGGCGATGCGCTTGTCCTTCACTATCTGGTACACGGCAAGCCCCTTGCCGGTCGGTACGAGGCTCTTCTTCTCCCGGCGCACGTAGTCCCGGGCAAAGAGGGTCTCGATGATGGAGGCACGGGTGGCGGGCGTGCCGATGCCGTTCCCTTTCAGGCTGTCCCGCAGCTCGTCGTCTCGCAACTCCCTGCCGCAATGCTCCATCGCCGAAAGGAGGCTGCTCTCGGTGTGCAGGGGACGGGGCTTGGTCTGTTTCTCCACGCACTCCGCCGATTGCAGGGGGAAAGCCTCGCCGGGCTGCAAGGGCGGCAAAGCGGCTGTACCCTCGTCGTCCTCGTCCCGCTCGCCACGCACGGCACGCCATCCGGCAGACCTGACGACCGTTCCCTTGGCGGTGAACACGCTGTTTCCCGCCGTGAAGGAGACGGTGGTAACATCCTTGAGGCAACGGGCGGAGAAGGCTTCGAGCAGGCGGGCGGCTACCATGTCGTACACCGTGCGCTCGTCGGCGGACAGCTCGCCGGGCAGACACTCGGTGATGATGAGCGCATGGTGGTCGGTAACTTTCCCCGCATCCACGCTGCGGCGGTTGAGCGAAGCCCCTTTCAGGGCGGCGGCATGGGCGGCGAAAGCCGGGTACCGCTTCAGCAGTGCGATGCGGTCGGGTATCTCGTCGAACACATCGTCCGAGAGGTAGCGGGAGCCGGTACGGGGATAGCTCAACACCTTCTTCTCGTAAAGCGACTGGGCGACGGAGAGGGTCTTGTCCGCCGAGAAGCCGTACCTGCCGTTCGCCTCTTTCTGCAAGGCGGTCAGATCGTAGAGCAAGGGAGGCTCTTGGCTCACTTCCCTGCGCTGCACGTCGGCAACCTGCACCGTCCCCGTTGCGGTAACAGCGGCGAGGGCGGCGTTTGCCGCCGGAAGGGTTTCGTAACGCAATTCAGAGATGGCGGCGAAGGGCGTGCCGTCCTTTTCCGCCGTAACCTTCAGCCGGAAATAGGTCTGCGGGGTGAAATCCCTGTTCTCCAGATAACGGGAGCAAATCATCATCAAGGTGGGCGTCTGCACCCGTCCGAGGGAGTAGATGCCCTGCCCGGCGGCGATGGAAAGCGCTTGAGTCGCATTCAATCCAATCTCCCAGTCGGCGATGGCACGGGCTTCGGCGGCACGGTAGAGGTTGTCGTAGTCGCTGCCGGGTCTGAGGTTGTCCAGCCCTTCCCGGATGGCACGGTCGGTCAGCGAGGAGATCCAGAGGCGCAGGCAGGGTTTGCGGCAGCCAAGGTAATTGTAGATGTACCGATGAATGGCTTCGCCCTCACGCCCGGCGTCGGTCGCCACGACGATACGGTCGGAACGGTCGAAAACCTCCCTGATGACCTTCAACTGTTTGAGCACGCCGGGGTCGGGCTTGTACTCCTTGCCCTCCCGTATCTGGCGGGGGATGTACTTGAACTCCTGCGGCAGAATGGGCAGGTTCTCACGCCGGAAGCCCGTGTAGCCGTATGCTTCGGGCATGGCGAGCTGGACGAGATGGCCGAACGCCCAGGTAACGAGGTAGCCGTTACCTGAGAGGTAGCCATCGTGCCGCTCCCGGACATTCAACACGTTTGCTATATCCTTCGCTACGGAAGGCTTTTCAGCGATGACTGCTGTAATCATATTTCTTTAAAATTTAACGGTTTGACAAAAGTTATCCCGCCGCTCGGACGGGATAACCGGGTAATTCATTTACAGAATGGCGGGGGAAATCATCGACGGACACCCCGGCTGCGCTTGGGCTTGTCGGGCTGTTCCTGCTTCTGTGCCTGTTTCCGGTCCTCTTTCTGCTCCTGCCTGCGCTCCTGCTGCTGTTTCTGCTCCCCGGTGGGTCGCTGCTGTGCGGATTGCAGGGCTTCTTTCAGGTTGCGGGTCGCCTCGACGGTCTTGCCCTCGGAATTGACCGCCACCTGCACCTCGTTCTCCACGGCGGGCTTGACACGCCCCTCTTCGAGCGCCGCCTTGTAGTCCTTGGGGAACATGAAGGCGGGCTTCTCGCCGGGCTTCCATGTGATGTAGCCTTGGTAGGCTTTTCCTTTCTTGTCCACCAAGCCGGAGACCTTGACCGTTCCCCCGGCTTCGAGTTCGAGGCGGGACTTCTCGGTAAGCTCCTGCTTGCGGAAGGTCTTCGGTACCTCCTGATTGGCGGTCTGTTTCAGGTTCGCCTTGTACGCATCCATCGCCAGCCTGCCCCGGTCGCCGAAGAGAAATTCGAGCTGCATCTTGGCTGCGCTGAACTGCACGGGTGCCGGGTAGAGCTTGGGCTGCTCCCCCTCCTTGGCTCTGGAAAGGAACTGGCAGACCACCGCCTCGCCCTGTTTGAGCCGGGCTATCTCGTCCGGGGTGAAGGTATGCCCGTTCTTCTCCGCCGGGATATTGACCTTGGAGAGCGGGAAGGCGACCAGCTCGTTGGTCTTGAGGTTGCGGCTGACAAGGGCTTCGACCTGCTCGCCCGCCCGGTTGGTGACAGTCGCCGGATGCCCCATGTTGCCCGTCTGCCGGAGCACCTGCTTGTCGGAGTCGGTGATGTCGTAGCCGAAGAACTGCTTCTGCATCTTCTCCGGGTCGAGGATGCCGTGGCTGCACACGGTCAGCCTGCCGTCCGTGCCGGGCTTGAGCGAGAGCTGGCTGTCGTTGCTGTGCGAGATGCCGTCGAAGTGGAAATGCACCCGGACGGTCTTGTCGGTCTGGAAGCCCCGGAGCATCTGGTCGAGCATCCCGTTGCCCTCGATCTGCTCCCGCTGCACGCCGAGGGCGGCGAGGCTGTTCCAGTCGATGTCCTCCGGGCGGTACTTGTACTGCGGGTTCTGTTCGGTCTGCCCGGCGGACTGCTGCGGCGCACCCTCCGGCTGTTGCTGCTGCCCGGCTTGGGTCTGCTGCTGCGCCTGCACGGGCGGCTGCACCTCGTACTGCGCAACGAGCGGCTCGCCCGTCTTGACGGACTGGCTCTCCCGTTGCCGGAAATCGGCGGCTACCCGCTGCACCTCCTCTTCCGGCACACGGAAGAAGTGGAAGCGGGTCGGGTCTTTCAACTGGTTCCAGAGGTTGGAAAAGAAATTCGAAAACATATCGCCGTGGCGATCCACCCGCAGGAGGTCGTTGTTGTCCTCCAGCGGGTTCTTGGTCTGTAACTCGCCGTCCTTTACTCCGCTGACGGCTTGGAGCGTGCCTTTCTCGTCCATGACGAGCAGGATGTCCATCAACTGCTGGCTGCTGTCCGGTCGTTCGTCCATAATCTAATGTTTTTAAATGGTGAATACTATTGGTTCTCAAGTGAAACCGGGCGTAAATATAGAGGGAGAAACACGGGGAACGTGCAAGTCCGGGGCGGGCTGTCCGCACTTGTCGTCCGGTTCGCAGGTTTGTCGCAGCCCTTTCCTGTGAAAAATACAAAAAAATCATGCCCCACACGCATTTTTCTCCTCCGGAAAACGGCGATAATTCGTTGTTTTCTCTATATTTGTAAAATATGGGTAATGAGGGACACGGTCTGTCATTGCCACCCATGCGATGCGTATGAAAGTTTATCAGAGCAAACCGAGAATAACGCTTTCACCTGCCATCCGTGACGGGCAGAAATACGTGGAAGTGGAGTTCGACGAGGACGATGCCATCCGGCTGTCGCTGTCGAAAGAGAAGGGCGTGCGGTTCGAGGGGGACAGAGCCTACCTGCCGGAAGAAGGCTTCGACCTGTCCGGCTTTTTCGACCGCCATGTGGAAACGGCGTATATCAATTACTCCGCCCTGAAAAACACCTTGCCCAAGAAGAGCGGGAAAACCAGCCCCGCCATCCCGCCCGGCTATGCCGAGACGCTGCGGCAACTGCGGTACAGCGAGCATACCGTCCGTGCGTACACTGTCTATTTCAGGGAGTTCCAGCAATACTTTGCGGGAAGAAACCTTCGCTACATCCGACCGGAAGAAATCAACGCCTACATCGTACACCTGATTGACACACGGAGGATCTCGTCGTGCCAACAGAACTTGCGCATCAACTCGATCAAGTTTTATTTCGAGAAGGTGCTGGGACAGGAACGGAAATGTTACGAGGTAAAGCGAGCCAAACGGGAACGGACGCTGCCCGACGTGCTGAGCAAGGAGGAGATAAAATCCATCCTTGACGCAACCGGTCCGGACATCCGGCTGTTCTGCATGTTCTCGTTGCTCTACTCCGCCGGGTTGAGAATCAGCGAGCTGCTGGACTTGAAGCCCCACGACATCAACGTGAGCCGTTCGCTGATACGGGTACGGCAGGGCAAAGGGAGGAAAGACCGCTACACGCTGCTGTCGAAGCCCCTTGTCAGGAAGCTGACCGAGTACGCCAAGCTGTACAAGCCGCAGGAATGGCTGTTCGAGCGGTACAAGGGCGAGCCGTTCACGGAGAGCATCGTGTCGAAGAAGCTGAAAGAGGCGGCGAAGGAAGCCGGAATCACCAAGCGGGTGTACCCCCACCTGTTGCGACACTCGTTCGCCACGCATCTGATCGAGCAAGGCACGGACTTGAAAATCGTAAAAGAGCTGTTGGGGCACAACCAACTGAAAACGACGGAAATGTACGTGCATATAGCCGACACTTTCAAGAGCAGCATCCGCACTCCATTGGATGATATTCTTGAAGGTGATAATGAGATAGTTAAATAAGAAAATAACAGCGAAAACCGCTGATAATTACATGTTACCCACGTAGTAAAGATATGTTTAGAACACAAATTGAAATATTTACTCCTCGCAGTTTTGGAAGAATTCCAAGACATCCCGAAGATGGTTACATGGCTGAAGATGTAACTGAATCCATAATTCATCAAATAAGCGAGGAAAAACTTATCAAGAGAGTTCAAATAAGCGATTATATTCCTAATACTGTTCTCGAAAAATTGAATCGCTTATTTATATTACGTCCTGATATTTCTTTTCGTGTATATGGAGGGGCTGACAAAAAATTTGGATATGGAGATGATTTCAATGGTTGGAATCTGGATTTCCTGCGATTTGTTCCTGATGTACAAAATATCGTAATAGGCGATTTTGAATATAAGAATACTGGCTTATCTATTCTTTCAAGTTTGTCAAATCTAAAATCATTGACATTAGATATTTATGATTTAAGGGGTTTTTCTTTTGTCAATACTTTGCCAAGCCAGTTGGAACATTTACATATAGATGCGGATTTGAAGAGTGGAAAGCCTGTGTTTGATTGCCAATGGCTTTTGCGCTTGAAAAATCTCCAATCCTTATTCCTTGGGAAATTAGATAAGAATCTTGAAGCTATCGTAGGTTTAAGTCAGTTGAGAAAGTTAGAATTAAGAGCTGTCAAAAATAAGGATTTGTCTTTCTTAAAACAAATGCTTATCAAGGACTTGTCTATTCTGTGGTGTGACAGTTCAAAAATAGACTTGACTGTTTTGAGTGATTTTAGAACTTTGCGCCAACTGAAACTTTTTAGAATATCCAAATTGGATGATATTTCATTCGTCAGTACACTCACAGGACTTGAAAAACTCGAATTGATTTGGTTAGCTAATATTACTAAGATACCCAACTTAGCCAATCTAAACAACTTAGCTGAAGTCTGTATTGATACGTTAAATAAGTTGGTTGATATTACAAGCCTTGTAAATGCTCCAAAATTGAGAAAAGTAAAGATGTTAAGCGTTAAAAGTATGACAAAAGAATCTGTATATGCAGTGTTGGATAATCTGAATGTGGAAGAATTACTCTGTTTTGGAGGAAAAGCAGAAATAAGCGATATACATATAAATCGAAAAAATAAAGAATAAATACGTGGGTAACAAGCGGATAAATCTCTCCGGAAAATTGATTATCCACCGGACATTAGTGATTATGAATCAAAAAAAGGAAATATTAGAAAAATTGGCTTTCATAAGACGCCATAAAGAATTTGCATCTTTTGGAGTAAAGGAACAAGAGGTATCTTATAATCCTTGTCTATCTGAAGAAGATATTAAGGAGTTTGAGCATAAACATTGTATAACTCTTCCTGATGATTACAGAACTTTTATTTCTGAAATAGGAAATGGAGGTTTTGGACCGGGATATGGATTATTGCCTCTTGATAAAGCTATTGTTGATTTCAAATTAAGAGACAAACCTAATATTTCCTTGAATGAAAAATTCCCATATCAAGATAGTTGGAATGAAGAATGGATAACCTCCTTTAATTGGAACGAGGGATACCCGGAAACGGAAATTGTTAATGCGTATATTAGTACCGCACATATTGCAGGCTGTCTGCAAATAAGTCATTTCGGACATGGATGTACATTTCTATTGGTGGTGAATGGAAATGAAAAAGGACATATTTGGTTTGATGGACGAGCTGATTATAGTGGACTTGTACCGAAATTAAAAGATGGGCAAAGAATATCATTTATAGAATGGTATGTAACCTTTCTTGATATGGAAATTGAGAACATAAATGAATCACTAACAAACAGCACTACCGCTTAAAGCAGAACGCTGACAAACATTAGTCGCTTGAAAAATAAAAAGAAAAAATATGAGTGCATTTACAGAAATAATGGAATACATTCAGACTTTTGAAAAGTATGGATGTAAAGAATATGAAAACGGGACAAAAGAATACGGTCATGCACCTTTCATTGCTCCTGAAGCATATAATTTTTGCGTCTTTGCTACGCTAAATGAAGATGATATTGTTGAGTTAGAACGAGATTTGAAAAGAGAAATTCCGTCTCAATTCCGCTCGTTTCTAATGACAGATACAAATGGATTACATCTTTTCCACCATTTCAGTTTATATGGAATGAGAAAATCTTACAACCGAGATTTAAATGCAACTCCGGAGCCTTTTGGCTTACTTGAGCCGAACATTTACGAAAAACCTAAAAATGCAAAAGACACTTATTTTTTCATAGGCGGATATAGATATGATGGTTCGAAGCTCTATATAGACTCTGAAGATGGAAAAGTTCATTTCTGTAAACGTAGAGATGCTTCATCTCTTTTAGCTTGGGATTCATTTGAGGATATGCTTTTATCTGAATCCAAAAGAATATTTACTCTTTATGATGATAGAGGTAGAATGCTTGTGCCAAGCGAAAAAACACTACCGATATAGAATTAAGCGACTAACAAACAGCACTACCGCTTAAAGCGGAACGCTGTCAAACCATTAGTCGCTTGAAAAATAAAAAGAAAAAATATGAGTGCATTTACAGAAATAATGGAATACATTCAGACTTTTGAAAAGTATGGATGTAAAGAATATGAAAACGGGACAAAAGAATACGGTCATGCACCTTTCATTGCTCCTGAAGCATATAATTTTTGCGTCTTTGCTACGCTAAATGAAGATGATATTGTTGAGTTAGAACGAGATTTGAAAAGAGAAATTCCGTCTCAATTCCGCTCGTTTCTAATGACAGATACAAATGGATTACATCTTTTCCACCATTTCAGTTTATATGGAATGAGAAAATCTTACAACCGAGATTTAAATGCAACTCCGGAGCCTTTTGGCTTACTTGAGCCGAACATTTACGAAAAACCTAAAAATGCAAAAGACACTTATTTTTTCATAGGCGGATATAGATATGATGGTTCGAAGCTCTATATAGACTCTGAAGATGGAAAAGTTCATTTCTGTAAACGTAGAGATGCTTCATCTCTTTTAGCTTGGGATTCATTTGAGGATATGCTTTTATCTGAATCCAAAAGAATATTTACTCTTTATGATGATAGAGGTAGAATGCTTGTGCCAAGCGAAAAAACACTACCGATATAGAATTAAGCGACTAACAAACAGCACTACCGCTTAAAGCGGAACGCTGTCAAACCATTATCGGCTCAATAAAATGTTCAATTTTTAATTGGAAGAAAAATGAATACTAAAACAAATGATTTAAAAGAAGTTATCAAAAGATGGATTGTCAATATTGATAAAACAGAAGAATTGCCTTCTGATATTGTGGCTTTGAGCTTTAATCTTTATGAACCTTATGGCTTAGAAATGGTCGGTTCTACTTGGTTTGATGAAAAGGATGAAGATTGGGCATGTGATGAAAGTTTTGAACCAACTCAAAGAAGTTGTCCTAATTTTGAAATTTCAGACAAACTAAAATGGGAAGAAGTGTTAGAAATAGTTGTAGCTATTCTTAAAGACTTACTCAATGAACTTGCTGACTTAAATATTTTTAGAGTAGAACATATCGCAGTTGGATTTGTAGATGGTGATTTGATTATCATTAAATAATCAATATGCCGATAACACGCACCGCAATCGCCTAAACGGTGATTAGCTGCCGGACATTATAATAAATAAAAATCAAAGCATTATGGCAAAATATGAGTTGGGGGCAATTTATAAAATTAATGGTCGAAGTGGTGAATTGTATTATGTAAGACTTTTGACAAACGACTGTTATGGCGTTTTTTCATCATTAGAAGGCGAGCTGAATGAAGAGACATTTGCTCAAACCCATTATCGTCTCTATTTTAGCTGTAACTCTTTTCCTATAAAACGAGGTATATGGGAAAAAGTCGTATCATCTCCAAACTGTACAGATATTGCACGGTGGCAACGCCCTCAATATTTAGCTAATTTTGCTAATTTCAACATGAAATTATTTCTTGATCAATGTAGAGTTTTTCATGAAGATGGGAACCTTTATCAATGTGAAAGTAAAGAGGAGTTTATTAGATTAGTAAAATCCGGTAAGATTTTATTTTGTTTTAATACTTATGAAATTATACCAGACTTTCTAATGAGGTATTACAAGGATTTCCCCAATAGCTATATTGTAAATAAAGATTTTATCCATAGTGGAACTTTGGAATACCAAAAAGAACAAACAAATGTATTAAAAGAATTAGGCTTTGATATTGGAAACTTATTATAACAAGCGGCTGAACATTCCTATAAAGGTTAGTTAGCCACCAAACATTAGCAGTCAATAAAAAAAGGAAGAAATGGAAAACGAAGAAGTATTAAATCAATTTGGAAAAATGTATATAGAGAGTGTGAGAGATAATAGTTTACACACTCTTGATAATATCCTTAATGGAGGTGCAAAAGCTTCATCAATAAAAAAATTGAATGAGGAACTAAAAAGTCTATCTCTTACTACCGATACCATAAAACTAATTCAGAGGATTGCGACACGGATGGTTGATGCAACTTTGCATAATACACTTTTCCTCTTTGAGCAAGAACTTGATGGCTGGCAAATTTCAAATCCAGACGAAGAGATAGATTCGATAACCAATATTTCTGATGGCTTGTCAGGCGAACTATATTCGTCAAACGGATGGATTAAGAAATATAGTCGTTATGAAGATTGTGAATGAGACTGCTAACAAACAGCAAACCGACTGAATAAGCGGAACGCTGCCGGACATTATCTGCCCATAAAAAGAATGAATATGAAAATAGAATTAGAAAATTGTCAAAAAAGTCTTACTCTCAAAGATTTTGAAGAAGTTGAGAGCAAGTTGGGTCATGTTTTGCCGGAAAGACTGAAAGAGTTCTATTTACAATATAATGGAGGAGAACCTAAACAGCAAACCATCTCCATAAACAAATATTACGAAGTGGAAATTAGAATTTTCCAACCGTTCAAATATAATAAGAGTTTTAAGAATGCTCTTTTTCATACTGTTGAAGGAGAAACCTTGGAGCATCGTAGTTCTAATTCGATTTCTGACAATATTCTGCTATTTGCCAGTGGACATAACAATTTGAGAAATATTGGTGTAATTGCAATCAATATAAAAAACAGAGCTGTATATTTTTATAAAATTATTGGTTTTGTAAAAAATAGCGATGCATTTATTTTTGATGAACCTCAATTGATAGCGGATTCAATAGATGATTTTTTCAATAATCTCGTTGCTTTCCCAAAAATCGAAGAGGAACAACAAACGGAGATTATAGAAATAGAAGGTGTAATGCCTGAACTTTCGGACTGTTCGGCTTCGCTAACAAAAGAAGATATAAAGAATTTTGAGGTTGAGTTGAATGTAAAGATTCCGGCAGGCATGAAGAACTTTTACCTCAAGTTCAACGGTGGTATGCCATCACCATATTGTTTTCAACCGCAGGACGAGGATTTGGATTGGGTGGAGATAAATGCGTTCTTTCCGATAAAGGAACGCACCAATGCTTTTGAAACAATTGAAGTCATAGCCAAAGACATGTGGAGCAGAAATCTAATGCCAAGCAACCTGTTGCCTTTTGCTATGGATTCGGGTGGAAACTATTATGCGTTGAACTTGAAGAATAAAAAGATTTACTATTACTTGACTGACGAGTGGGACGAAAACGCTTCAAGAGAATACAACTTTGAAACAAATACTCGTTACATCGCCCAGTCATTCAATTACTTTATAAATCATTTTATCGAAGAAGAGGAATAAAGCGGGCAGATAACAAGCGGATCAATCTCCTTTAATGATGATTATCCACCAAACATTAGCAACCCCAAAAAGATGGAAATGATTGGAGAAACTATAAGAATTGAATTTGAAGCATTGAAAAATGACTTTGAAACCATAAGGCAACAAATAGAAGACGATGTTGTCAGGACTGAGTTGTATAAGGGTGAGTTTTATGAACTTACTCCATATTCCTATCAGCGTAATGGTTGCAAACAAGGAAAACCTGTAAAGCGTCCTGATACAATAAAAAGCACCAAAAATCTTTGTATCTACGGATTTAATAACCAAAATCAAATCGTAGAAGTTAAGGTTGGTTGTTCTATTGAAAATCAGTTTTATCACACCTTCCTGTATTATACAGACAATCTTGTGAAAAGTATTTTATACGATAATGGAAAACATTTGATGAATGTATGCCATTACTTTTTTGAGGGCGGAAAGCTGAAACGGTCACAGTTATGTGGTAGGTATGGTTGCCGTGAAGAGAATTATATCTATAAAGAAAATGCTTTGACACATATTGAAGTCAAACAATATGATATTGAAGGTAATAGTGGTAATGATTTAATTCATATATTCCAATATCAAGACGATGGGGCTTTAGAAAGTATTACCAAATCATTTCCAAATGGATATTCTGAAATAATCTATAAAACGAAAAGAAGTTGCTAACAAGCGGCTTAACTACCCCTGAAAGGTCGGTTAGCCACCAAACATTATCAAATTCTAAAATAAAGCAGTTATGAGTACAAAATATAACGAAGAAGCAGAAGATCTGATGTTTGAATTATTCGACGAAGATGATTTTACAAAAGTCATATCATTTGTGGATAAGTATGGATGTGATTTTGTGGATAGAGATGGAAGAAATCTATTAATGAATTTCATTGTCGAAGGAAAGAGTACGTTTGCCATTGAACTAATAAAGCAATACAAAATGAATGGTTTGAATTTGGATTTGCAAGATGACTCTGGGTGGACGGCGTTGCATTTCGCTGCTCAAGAGAATAGCCCGGAAATTATAGAACTTCTTGCAGGGTCAAAGGCAAACTTAAATATCCAAGAAGAAAATGGTCGTACCCCGCTATTCATTGCCATTTTTGATAGAAATGACAAATCTGCGATTACATTATTGGAAAATGGTGAAGATATAACAGTGAATAATAATTCAGGTGTTTCTCCAATGTCATTTGTAACGAAAAAAGTAAAGAAATGGATAAATGAGAATTTGATAACAAACAGCAAACCGACTGAATAAGTGGAACGCTGCCAAACATTAGCATCATATAAAATTGAAATTATGAAAGAATTAGAATTAAGAAAACCATATCGTTTACAAGAAATTATCGAAATAGTTTCTAAAAATATAGCTAATAATGGCTTCACTGACTCTAACTATTGCTTATACTCCAATGAGGGTACAGCCCAATTGAATCAATTATGCTATTTGGAACTATATCCTACGATAGATGATAATGATGAGGAAGTATATCCAGATTTTGTAAGAGATAAGTCTTTGGATTTATTTTACTACGGGCAACAATTTGAAGATGTATTGATGTCCGTATTTGATCAAAAAGAAACTGCATCAATTAATGACTATATTGATGCGTTGAACTATTATATGGAAAATGATACGTTTATGGATTTCTGATGATGCTAACAAACAGCAAACCGACTGAATAAGCGGAACACTGCCAAACATTATCAATGTGCAAAATAAAAAAAGTAGTATGGAACTGAAGCAATATCTTAAAACGAATTGCCACTGGGAAAATCGGGTAATCATAAGCCCGAATGAACTTATGGCAATTTATTCTAAAGCAAACTACCAACCGACTTCAAAGTTGATAGATTTCCTTATTTATTTCTACAATCAGGAATTTCAGTTTCCAAAAGTGGATGTGCATTTTAATCTAAAGAAAACATTAAACGATAATCCGCATTACTTATTCTACGACCAATTTTGTGAACTACTCCATGTTTCGGATATTTGTCCTTTTGGGGAATACGAACATGGATATATGGTCTTGCTTGTTGATAGTAAAAACAACATATACGGCGTAATGGATGATTATGTTGAAGGGTTTGGAAATGATTATTTCAAAATGCTAAATCAACTTTATAATCGGTAAGGCATTGATAACAAACAGCAGACCGACTGAATAAGCGGAACGTTGCCGAACATTATGGTAGAAGTAAAAGAATAAAAATATGAGAAATAGTAAAATTGATAATGTGATAAATCTGACGGCATCGGAAAGATATGATTACTTCATCCGTAAAGTTGCAGATTTTGAAGAAGTCTGGGGCTTAAAGGATGCAGAAGGATGGGCTTTAATGGGAAGTGAAGAACAAGTATTGTTTCCAATATGGAGTGAAAAGGAATTTGCTGAATTGTGTAAATGGGATAATTATCAGCCAACTCCAATTCCTCTTGATGACTTCATGGAAAAATTACTGCCTAAGTTAGAGAAAGACAGTGTTATGTTGGCTGTATTCCCTTTAACACAAGGAAAAGGTATTATTCGTAAAGTTCAAGAGGTAAAATCTGATATAGAACAAGAATGTGAACAATATGAATAAATTACCATAACATACACATACGGATTAATCTCCCTAAATGATCGGTTAGCCAATAAATATTACAGCTATGGATATAACGAATAGAATTATTCTCGCCTTACTGGAACGAATGAAAAGTAGAAACAAAAACTTTTCATTATCAAGACCTAAGTTTCATCGGTTGTTTCAAATAAATCCCGATGGCTACTTATGGTATGGCGAGAAACTGGAGCGGCATTTACTTAACAAATATGGAGAATCGGCTGATACATTGAAATATCTTGATATGTATTATTTCATTGACAATATTGTGCGGTTGTATTACATGCCTAAAAATTCAAATTCGGAGGAAAACGAGTTTGGAAAGCTATACGCTTATGGCTCCATAATAGGGTTACACCGTTGTCATATTCCAGATAAGCGAATATATCTGAACCGATTGTTAAACACTTTACTGTTCTGTTGTCCGACTTCTGAAGAATATATCCGTAGATTCCGCTGGCAAAAAAACGGTATATATTACAAATCGCAGAATGTGGAAGTTCTTATTGCCGATACATTTACAGAAATACGGGAATCGGACAAACAATCAGAATCCATTGAAATAGTTGAGTCAATAGTCACTGAGACATACCGTTATCTGGTAGGCTCAAATACGGGGCTTCCATTTGTCCGTTCGGAAACTTTATTGCACTACAACCTGAATCCATCTGATTATATGTGGCTGTATCAGCACGATAAGGAATTGTTTTATACTTGTCTTGATACAGCAGCATTACAGTCGGAGATTTTCAGTTACAAGTCATTTGTGTACAATTTCAACCTGTATATTCTAAAAGACGCAAATATATTGGATGAATTGTCCAGATATTCCAAATGTTATGAAGCCGTTTTAGAACTGCTTTTCAAATCCGATTCAATTATGCAGAACTCCGTTATTCGGCAAATCAAATTATGTAGAAATGAAGATACCATTAAACAGAATAACAGATTGGGTGCTATTAACAAATGGTTCAACTCCCTAAACAAGATTGGTTAGCCACAGAACATTATAAATTCGTAAAATAAAATATGATTGAAGCACTGAAAAATATAGGATTCGTCGTTACAGAACGATTGGAAAGAAAAGAATTAAGCTCTGATTTACAAAATCGGTATTCCGAACTTCCTGCGGACTATCAGGAGTTTTTACAACGGTTTCAGACAATCACGAATGAAAGTGATAATGTATGGTTTAATTCCATAGAGGACTTTAACGGAGAAAGCGATAGCGGATTCCGTTGGAATGAATTTGAGCTGATGGGACTTGAGGCGTTGGCAGATGATAAGGAATCCTGTGATATGATACGCCTGTTTTGGGATAGCCATATTCCTATTCTTATGTCAGTAAAAGATGGATACCAATATTTGTGCATAGATTTATCTCCGGAAAATTACGGTAAAATCTATTATGGAGTTGAACCTGAATTTGAAGATTCGGCAGAATTTGTTTGCGATAGCTTCAATCATTTATTGGAAATGTTGTCTTCCAATAAAAAGAATGATATACTGACAAATTTCAAATAGGTTTATAACAAGCAGATAAATCTCTCTAAAAGATTGATTGTCCGCCAAACATTACTAACGATAACAAATTTGTATGAAAGTTTTTATTGGAGGTGAATTGGAACATAGTATTTCTGATAAGTTTCGTAAAGCAAGAAACTCTGTAATAGAATATATGGATTGTCTATGTGATATTTCATATATTAATGAACTAAGTTTCTATGTATTCTGCTTAAAAGGATTTACTGCAAATCCATTAAGTAGATATTCGAAAAAACGTAATCGGATAGAATTGGAAATTCTACTCCCATTTGATAAATTTGAAACAGCAAATGATTCTCAATGCGTTGAGATATTGAAACAAAGTATTCTTGATGCTATTGAGAACTATAAAAATAAAAACATTCCACAACAATATATTGATGTAATTGTAGAAAAAATGAAAGCATCAATTAATGAATTCGTTAGTAACAAATAGCACTACTGCTTAAAGCGGAACGATGATGATGTTTCGGCTTCTGCCGTGAAATGGAAATTAGCCGATATGTAAGTAATCCCAAAGATAGAACCGATGCTTATTCTCCTGCCATTTATCATGCCCAATGTATAAATCCAAGGTGAAACATCAGTGCGACATTCACCACGGTCAGGGCGATAGCGATAAGGACTATTTTGGCGAGCTTCCTGCCGGGATGTTTCATCTTTCCGTAATATTCACGGAGTGCTTCACGCCGCCCGGCTGTGTAGCGGAGTTGGCAGAACAAGTCGGGAAGAAAGCAAAGAATCATCACTATGGCAAAAGCAACAATCCAACTGAAATAGCGAAACATCAATGGTGTTCCAAGCGGTACGAGTATGGCAAAGAGCCAGCAAAAGAACAACAGCATACGCCCGTTAAGGTTGGTATGCTCCCTTTCGTGCCATATCTCGGCTACATACCACATATAGTCGATGAAGCAGAACCGGTATTTGCGATTGTCCTTATCCATCTTGTTACAAAAATAGTGTTTTCTACCCACTTAATCATTACTTCATACCGAAAAACACCACGCAAAATAAAAAATACCCCGTCGGCTTGTTCTTGCCGACGGGGTATTTTTATCCTCACTTGTCCTTAATCAAGTGCGACAGCTCCGGATCAGCCTTGATGCGCTCAATTTCGTCGGCGACAATCTGCCTGACCTCGTTCTTGATGCGGTAGTAGTTGGCATCAATCTGCTGCTGCATGGTGTCGTTGCCGTCCTTGTCGGTGAAGTCGATGATCTGCGGTATCTTCACGTAGCGGGCGGTCTCCCGCTTGACCTGCTCGTTGTCCACGACAATCTCGGCATGGAAAATCTTCTGCTCGATACGCTCGTCGAAGTTGTCGGCGACCGCCCCGACGAACATACCCTGCGTGAGGTTGGAAATTTTGCTTGCCGGAATGAGGCTGTCCATCTGGGTGTTGATGGAGACGGAGGTCTCGTTCCGGTTGATGGTCATGTTCTGCCGTTTCTGCAAGACCTTGCCGAAACGTTCACTTAACGTTTTGGCGGTTTCGGCAACTACCTGACCTGCAAATACATTGCCGACGGTATTGCAGATTACAGCGGACTCTTTGTCCCCGTAATCACGCTTTAGCTGGCTGAAATCCTGAAAGCCGAGCATGACGGCTACCTTGTTGCTTCGGGCGGTGGCAATCAGGTTATCCAGCCCACGCATGTAGATGGTGGGCAGCTCGTCGATAATCACGGCGGATTTGAGCCGTTTCTTCTTGTTGATGAGCTTCACGATGCGGGAGTTGTACAGTCCCAATGCCGCCCCGTAGATGCCCTGACGGTCGGGATTGTTGCCGACTACGAGCACCTTCGGCTCTTCGGGATTGTTGATGTCGAGGGTGAAATCATCCGCCGTCATCACCCAGTAGAGCGCTGGGGAGATCATGCGGGAAAGCGGTATCTTGGCACTGGCAATCTGCCCCTGCAACTGCTCCACCGCCGAGGATTCCCATGCGTCCATGAAGGGAGAAAGGTAGTTCTCCAGCTCCGGGTACGAGGTCAGGATGGGGAAAATGTCGGCGTACTTGCGGTTCAGGAACTCGATGGCATGGGGAAAGGTGCAATACTTGCCGTTCTTGTAGATTTTGAGATACCATATAATACTGGCTAACAGAATGATAGGCGATTCAACAAAGAAGTCGCCCTGTTTGGAAATCCACGTGCGGTTCAAATTTAACATAATCGTGTAGGCACTCTCGTAGGCATCGCTGATGTCGGTCATGAAGTCCGGGTGGATGGGGTTGCAGCGGTGGCTCTCCCTCGGATTGTCGAAGTTTATCACGTAGAACTTGGGCTTGACCTTGTAGCCGTCCAAATGGGCGAGCAGGTGGTTGTAGGCTATCTCGGAGAGGTCGGGGTACTTGAAATCATACAGGAAAAGCGAATAGCCCTTCTCGATGGTCTGTTTTATGTATTGATTGATAATTGCATAGGACTTGCCCGAACCGGGCGTGCCCAAGACCATCGTCGCACGGAAGGGATTGACAAGGTTGATCCATCCGTCATACGCCCTGCCCCGGAACCAGAAGCGGGTGCGGAGATTGACGGAATATTCGTTCTCCTTCAGCTCGGTCTCCTGCATGAAGGATTCGTTCTCTACATTGAACACGTCTTCGAGCAGGTCGGTCTTCAGCAGACGGGACATCCACAGCCCCGCCATGAGCAGGCAGATATACCCGGCGGTAAGGGTAGCGATATACAGCACGGTGTCCGCCGGAAGCGGCAGAGGAAGGGCGAGCAACCACCAGTTGCCGAAAAAGAGCAGCAAGCCGGACACGCCGCAAAGGATGATCCTGCGCCACGTGATTTTCTGTTCCTTCACGCCCTTTGTGCCGAGGCAGCTAAGGGCGAGGAACAGCACGGCGAAGAGCTTCGTCCAGAGGATATTGGAGAACAGCCCGGCGGTACGCTGGAAGCCGAGCAATATCCTATCGACAACGCCGATGTCGATGCCCCACTCCCGGACGGACTGGTAACAGAACCAGTAAATATTTACCACTACAAATAAAATGCTTATCGCACGCATGAACTCCATGACTTTGGCGAGTCCACGCAAATCGTCTTCGTTTTGCATAATTCGTTGAAAATTAATGATAAAACTTCGTTTTATTATGTATATGTACTTTTTCTTTTGTCTTGACACAAAAGAAAAAGATACCAAAAAGAAAAAGTCAAGACTGCATTTTCTCCGCTACTCTCTTCCTGCGTTTCGCTAAAGAAAAAGAACTCGCTTCGCTCAAACAGCTTTTTCTTTTTAACGCTACACTCCGGTCGTTCGCTTTACGCTGCGAAAATGAGGTCGGTATGCCATGCGGATGGTTGCTTGGTTAATGCTATCTTTTTGTTCTTTATTGCTGACGACCGTATCGTCGTTTTTTCTTCCTTTTTCGGGGCGGTACGGGCTGGTCGCCGGACGCTCCGCCGGGTACGGGGGCAAAGAGGTTGAAGGCGGCCGCCACGTTTTGGGTGGTGCCGTCCTTGTGGTCGGGACGATAGCCGGTATCGTGTCCGTCCCATTGGAAGGCGCCCGTATGCTCCTGCTGCCGGATGGGATGTTCCACCCCGGCGGAAGGTTGCGGCAGGTGAATACCTTCCTGCCCGGCGAAAAGGTCGTTGAACACGCCTGCGGAGAACTCCTTGCCCAGACGGGAGCCGTTGAAGACGGCTTTGGCGGCATGGTCGATGAAGGTCGCCCCATAGATGCGCCCGGTTTCATTCTGACGGAATACCACGCCGATACCCTGCCGCATGAGTTCCCGCTCGAACTGCGCCCGGTCATGCCCTGCGCTCTGCATGGCGGCTGCAACCTTTCCGGCGGTGGCGGCGGCGACCTCCTTGTGGGTCTTTTCCCATGCGGCAGCGTTGTGCATCCGCCTTTCGAGGGCTGCGACGCCCGCCTCCTTGCCGAACACGGAGGACTTGAAGGGCTTGCCGACCTTGTTGCCCTCCCTGTCGGTTGCCGAATAGGTCAAGCCGTGATACTCCCGCCCGCCGTATTCCCCCTTCACCTCGTCCACCGTGATGCCGTAAAGGGAAAGGACGGCACGGTATTCGCCCAATGTACGGAAACGCCACTCCCGGGCAAGCGGGCGGATGACTCCCGCCAACTGTCCCTTGAGGTTGCCGCCCCCGTAACTGACGGGCGACAAGGGCAGCCCCTCCTTCCACTGCTTGGGCGTAGCCGGGACAAGACCGAACTGCCGTTCCAGCTCCCGGCAGACCTTCATCGAACGCCCGTGCTCGTAGCTGTCGGAAATGGCACGCCCGGTTTCGTCCACCCGGACGGAGACGATGTGCAGGTGCTCCCGCCCGATGTCGTTGTGGCGATAGACGATATAGGGCTGGTCGCCGAAGCCCATGCGCCGCATATACTCCTCCGCCAAGCTGACAAACCGCTCCTCGCTCAAGCAATCCTTCGGGTCGGGATTGAGGGAGATGTGCAGGACGGGTTTCTCGGTCTTGCGGTTGGCTGTGAGGTAGTCACCGAACGAGCGGGAAAGATGCCCTATCGTGTAGGGGTTATCGCCCTGCGGCTCGATAATCCGGCTGGTGAAAAGCACGTCGGCGTGCCGTTCGTCCACCTTCAACTGGTTGTAGGCAAGCACCCCGTACAGGCTGCTGCCGTGCGAGATCTTGGCTATCATCGGACGGGGTATTTGCTCCGGAACTCCTCCACCAGTGCGGAAATCCGCTTGCTCAACTCGACCAGTTCGAGGGTGTGCCGCTCCAGCTTGTAGAGGAAAGCGAGGGCTTTCTTCTCCGAGAAATTGGATTTGAGCGCACGCACGCATTGGTTGTAGTTCGTGCCTATGGCACGGAACTGCGAGTGGAAAGTGGTCAGGCGCATGTAGAAATCCTGCGTCCCCTTATCCAGTTTAATGACCTTAATCTCCCTGCCGAAAAGTGCGGAAACGATAAACTCCGCCTTGGTCGCCTTGCCCGACTCGTCGAAAAGCGCGAGGAAACGGGCGTTGTCCCCGTCGTCCAGACGGAACACGTAGCGGTGGCGCATCTTGTCGGGCTTGGGCTTTCGCCCGTGGTTGCCCGCATACTTCTTCTGGTTGTCCATCATCCTGTAAAATTTTAAGTGAAACATGGTCTGAAAACGCCGTATGCCTACGGCTCTCCCCCGTGAGCAGCCCCCGACTCCGGAGGGGGATGCCACATCGAGGGGGCAAGGTGGTGGTGAGGCACGAAATTCATTTCGAGTGCCGCAGCACACAACTTGCCATTTTCGTTTGAAAATAAAATCCGTCCTGCCGGACAGATTGGGGATGCCCTTGCCTGCTGCGGAGTGCCGGGGCACTCCTTCGGGCGGTTGCCGCTCTTTTTCATTCTTGCTCCATTTTGGTTTCCGCCTGCAAAGTAACAGCCCTTTTCCCGTCCGGACACCATGCCCGGATGCGACAAACCTACGGGTGGGAAGACAATGCACGACACGCTGATAATCAAACGGATAAACTACCGGTATTTTGATATTCCTTTGCGCCGTGGAAGCGGTGAAACGACTGTCCGGATAGACAAGGAAACAGCCGGATAGCCGACCGGACGGACAGCCGAATGGCTGATTGTCTTGCCGGACAAACGGACGGACAACCGGATAACCAGCCGGATGATTGGCTAAACAGCCAAACGGCTAAATGACTAAGCGGCTAAACGGTCAAACGGCTGAACAGCCGGACAAGCGGACAGCCGGATGCCTGAACGAATGAACGGACGAATGACCGGCAGAGTGGCTGAAAGGCTGACAGATTGAGTGAACAGAGAAGCGGCTGCCCGGGCAGCCGGATGAATAACCAACAGAATGACGATATGGACAGACAGACATTGAACGTGGCTTTCGCCACACAGAAAGGCGGCAGCGGCAAGACGGCTATCACGGTGCTGGTGGCGGGCTACCTGCACTACCGCTTGGGGTGTCCGTTAGCGGTGATCGACTGCGACTTCCCGCAGTACAGCCTGTACGAGATGCGGGAACGGGACAGCCGGGCGGTACTGGAGAACGAATACCTGAAACGGGCGGCTTACGAACAGATGCGGCAGCCGGGGCGTGCCGCCTATCCGGTGCGCAAGTGCCGGGTGGAGCAAGCCCCCGACACGGCAAGGGAGCTGGCGGCGGAAGGCTGCTACGACCTGCTCTTCTTCGACCTGCCGGGCACGGTGAACTCGGCGGGCATCCTGCGCACGATCGCACAGATGGACTACATCTTCGCCCCGGTGAGTGCGGACAAGGCGGTGCTGGAAAGCACGCTCTCCTTCCTCGACGTGCTGCAACGGATGATGCTGGGCAAGGAAACGAGCCGCCTGAAGGGGCTTTACCTTTTCTGGAACCAAGTCGACAAGCGGGAAACGAGCGGACTGTACGAGAAGTACGGGCAGGTGGTCGCCGACATGGGGCTACCGATGCTGCAAACCCGCATCCCCGACACGAAACGCTTCCGCAAGGAGGCGGACGGCACGGGACGGACGGTGTTCCGCTCCACGCTGCTGGCTCCCGACAGGCGGATGCTGGCAGGCAGCGGCATCCCCGAACTGACCCGTGAGATAGCAACCATCCTCAAACTGGAAGGCTATGAAGAAACAGCGGAATGAGAAGCCCATCGACGAGGAGCTGCTGATGCGGATGATGGCGGGCGAGGCGGCAGGGACGGGAGAACCGGGAACCGGAAAGGGGGAAACCGCCGTGCCGGTGGAGAAGGCGCAGGAGGGGAAGGCGGCGGAGACAAGACGGCGCAAGGGAAGGCAGGCGGACTACGAGACGACCTTCCTCAAGGGCATGGACATCCCCGCCCGCTACGGCAAGCCGGTCTATGTGAGGCGTGAGTACCACGAGCGCATCGCCAAAATCTCGGTGATGCTGACGGGCGGCAAGGTGTCGCTCTCGGCATACATCGACAACGTGCTGGCGCAGCACTTCGAGCAATACCGGGAGGAGATCGAGGCGGCATACGCAGGGAAACTAGAGAACCTCTTTTAAAAAGGAAGGAGGAAACGGCATGATACTGAAATTATCGCTCACCGTCCTGCTGCTCTATTACCTCGCCGTGCTGTGGAAATACTACCGGCAGGACATCGCCGGGATGTTCGGGACAGCGGAGACGGACGAAGGCACGGACGAGCCGGATCAGGAGCCGGGGCAACCGGGCGAGCCGTACACGGTCATGGGCGGAAGCACCTACCTGCCCTTCGCAGCGGAGGACGGGGAGGAAGCGGCAGCCGGAGCCGTGGACGAACCCGCAGCGGAGGACGACGGGGCGGACTACTCCGACATCGAGCCGGAGGAGGACGAGGAGGAGACGGACTATGAACCCACGCCGGAGGAGATCCGGGAACTGGAGGAGGACGAGGAATTAGGGGCTTATTACCCGGACGGCAACCCCGACTTCGCCACGGGGTACTCCTTCGATGACCTGAAAAAGGTACGCCGGGTACTGGTGTCGGACGATGCGGGCGAAAAGGCGGAGCGGGAAGCCCGTGAGGTGCTGCCGTCCGTGATGGGGTCGGACATCTGGGAGGCGATGCTGGACGAGTTCGAGGGCGCACGTGAGCGTGTCGCCCGGCTGATGGACAACCATAATGTTTAATTAAAATTTTAAAGACAAATGAAACAGAAAAGAATCTTTTTTACGGCGGCCTGCATACTGGCTGCCGTGGGCGCAATGGCGCAGGGAAACGGGCAGGCGGGCATCACCGAAGCCACGCAGATGGTCACCTCGTATTTTGAGCCGGGGACGAAACTGATTTACGCCATCGGTGCGGTGGTCGGCTTGATCGGCGGGGTGAAAGTGTACGGGAAGTTCAGCGCCGGCGATCCGGACGTGAGCAAAGTCGCCGCAAGCTGGTTCGGAGCCTGCATCTTCCTGATCGTGGCGGCTACCATCCTCCGTTCGTTCTTCCTGTAAAACAGCGGACTATGGACTTGGAAATCAACAAGGGGATCGGCAGGAACGTGGAGTTCAAGGGGCTGGAAAGCCAGTACCTCTTCATCTTCTGCGGCGGTCTGCTCGCCGTGTTCGTGGTGTTCGTCATCCTGTACATGGCGGGCGTGAACCAGTGGGTGTGCATCGGCTTCGGCGTGGCTGCGGCTACGCTGCTGGTATGGCTGACCTTCCGGCTGAACGCCCGGTACGGCACGCACGGGCTGATGAAGGCAGCCGCCCGCAGGCGGCATCCGAGGTACGTGGTGAACCGGCTGAAAATCCCCCGATTATTCACCTTTAAACACTGGCAAGAATGAGAAACGTAATGAAAGCGGCGACGCTCGAAAGCAAGTTCCCGCTGCTGGCGGTGGAGAACGGCTGCATCGTGAGCAAGGAGGCGGACGTGACGGTCGCCTTCAGGGTGGAACTGCCGGAACTGTTCTCCGTTACGGGGAGCGAGTACGAGGCGGTCCACTCGGCTTGGCACAAGGCGGTGAAGGTGCTGCCGGAGTATTCCATCGTACACAAGCAGGACTTCTTCATCGAGGAGAAGTACCGGCCGGAAACGGACAGGGACGACCTTAGCTTCCTGAGCCGGAGCTTTGAGAGGCACTTCAACGAACGCCCGTTCCTGAACCACTTCTGCTACCTGTTCCTTACCAAGACGACGAAGGCACGGAGCCGTCAGGAAAGCACGTTCTCCACCCTCTGCAAGGGCAGGCTTGTCCCCAAGGAGATCGAGGACCGGGAGACGGTTACGAGGTTCATCGAAGCGGTCGGTCAGTTCGAGAAGATCATGAACGACAGCGGGCTGGTCAGGCTGCGCCGCCTGACCACGGACGAGATCACCGGCACGGAAGCGGCGGCGGGCATCGTGGAGAAGTACCTCTCGCTCTCGCAGCACGACACGACGGTGCTGAAGGACATCCAGTTGAACCCGGAGGAGATGCGCATCGGCGACGACATCCTCTGCCTGCACACCCTCTCTGACACGGAAGACCTGCCGGGCAAGGTGGCGACGGACAGCCGCTACGAGCGGCTCTCGACCGACCGCTCGGACTGCCGGCTGTCGTTCGCCGCCCCGGTGGGCTTGCTGCTGGACTGCAACCACTGCTACAACCAGTACATCTTCATCGACGACCACGGGGAGAACCTGAAACGCTTCGAGCAGACCGCCCGGAACATGCACTCGCTCTCCCGCTACTCCCGCTCCAACCAGATCAACAAGGCATGGATCGAGGAATACCTGAACGAGGCGCACTCGAAAGGGCTGACCTCGGTGCGCTGCCACTGCAACGTGATGGCGTGGAGCGACGACCGGGAGGAGCTTAGGCGCATCAAGAACGAGGTGGGCAGCCAGCTCGCCCTGATGGAGTGCAAGCCGAGGCACAACACGGTGGACGTGCCGACGCTCTTTTGGGCGGCGATACCGGGCAACGAGGGGGACTTCCCCTTCGAGGAGAGTTTCTACACGTTCATCCCGCAAGCCCTGTGCTTCTTCACCGAGGAGACGAACTACAAGGACTCGCTCTCGCCCTTCGGCATCAAGATGGCGGACAGGATGACGGGCAGACCGCTGCATCTGGACATCAGCGACCTGCCGATGAAGAAAGGGGTGATCTCGAACCGCAACAAGTTCGTCCTCGGTCCGAGCGGGAGCGGCAAGTCGTTCTTCATGAACCACCTCGTGCGCCAGTATTACGAGCAAAACAGCCACATCGTGCTGATCGACACGGGCAACTCGTACCAAGGGCTGTGCGAGCTGATCCACCGCAAGACCAAGGGCGAGGACGGGATTTACTACACGTACACGGAGGAGAAGCCCATCAGCTTCAACCCCTTCTTCACGGACGACTACAAGTTCAGCGTGGAGAAGAAGGACAGCATCAAGACGCTGCTGCTGGCGCTGTGGAAGGGCGAGGACGAGAAGGTCACGAAGACGGAGAGCGGCGAGCTGGGCAGTGCGGTGTCGGCGTACATCCGCCGGATACAACAGAACCGGGACATCGCCCCCTCGTTCGATACCTTCTACGAGTACATGCTGAACGATTACCGGAAGGAGCTGGCTGCAAGGGACATCAAGGTGAGCCGGGAGGATTTCAACATCGACAACTTCCTGACCACGCTGCGGCAGTATTACAAGGGCGGGCGCTACGACTTCCTGCTGAACTCGAACGAGAACATCGACCTGCTGCACAAGCGGTTCATCGTCTTCGAGATTGACGCCGTGAAGGACAACGCCGAGCTGTTCCCCGTGGTTACGATCATCATCATGGAAGCCTTCATCAACAAGCTGCGCCGCCTGAAAGGGGTGCGGAAGATGCTGATCTGCGAGGAGGCTTGGAAAGCCCTTTCCTCGCCGAGTATGAGTGAGTATTTGAAATATATGTACAAGACCGTCAGGAAATATTTCGGCGAGGCGATTGTCGTCACGCAGGAGGTGGACGACATCATCTCGTCCCCCATCGTGAAGGAGGCTATCATCACCAACTCGGACTGCAAGATCCTTTTGGACCAGAAGAAGTACATGAACAAGTTCGACGGCATCCAGTCGATGCTCGGTCTGACGGACAAGGAGAAGTCGCAGATACTCTCCATCAACCTCGCCAACCATCCCGGACGGAAGTACAAGGAGGTGTGGATCGGTCTGAACGGGGTGCAGTCGGCGGTGTACGCCACGGAGGTGTCGGCTGCCGAGTACCTGACCTATACCACCGAGGAGAGCGAGAAGACGGAGGTGTTCGCACTGGCGGAAGAGCTGGGCGGCGACTTGGAGCTTGCCATCAAGCGGCTGGCGGAGACGAAGTATAAATAATGTGCCGATGCGCTGGCGGGGAGCGGTGGACAGGTTGCCGGACGGGTGGTTGATTGACCGGACGAACGGCTGAAGGGTCGGATGATTGACCAAACGGCTAAACGGTCAAACGGTTAAACGGCTGGCTGGCTAAACGGCTGGATGTACAAACGGCTAAACGGCATGGAGAGAATAAAATTTTGTAAAACTTAAAAAAAACGGAATCAAGATGAGACGATTGAATTTAATCCTGCTGCTGTCGGCGGTGACGGCGGCACTGGCGTTTGTCATTTCCTGCAAGGAGACAAATGCGGAACGGTTGGAAAAGATGTGCGGCGAATGGGTCAGCACGGGCGGAAAGCCGCCCTTCACCCTCTGGGAAGAGGACGGCAGGTACCGTGTGACGGTCATGCACAGGAACCACAAGGGCGGCAGTGAAGCGGAGACCTACCTCGTCCGGGAAACGGAAGGGGTGCTGTTCATCGAGACGGGCTTCGCCGTGATGATGGACTATGACCGGGAGAAAGACCGCATCCGGCTGTCGCCGGGCGGAGAGTACAGGAGAAAGAGTGACGGAACCCTAAAACAGTAAGGACATGAGAACGATAAAGGCAATCATCGTGGGCGTGGCGTGCCTGACGGCAGGTGCGGCCAACGCCCAGTGGGTCGTACACGATCCCGGCAATCTGGCGCAGGGCATCATCAACACGACCAAGGAGATCGTGGAGACCTCCGCCACCGCACAGCACACGCTGGACGGGTTCAAGGAGACGGCGAAGATATTCGAGCAGGGACGGAAGTATTACGATGCGCTCAAGGCGGTGCATGACGTGGTGAAAGGCGGCGTGAAGGTGAAGAAGTCCATCGAGATGGTGGCGGACATCTCGGAAATCTACGTGCGCAACTACCAGAAGATGCTCGGCGACCCGAACTACACGCCGGACGAGCTGTCAACCATCTCGTTCGGGTACGCCAAGCTGCTCTCCGAGAGCGCGGACATCCTGCAAGACCTGAAGAACGTGGTGAACGTGACGGGAATGTCGCTCTCGGACGCCGAGCGGCTGGCTATCATCGACCAGAGCTACAAGCGGCTGCTGGAGTACCGCAACCTCGTGCAGTATTACACGGACAAGAACATCTCGGTGAGCTACCTGCGGGCGAAGAAGAAAAAGGACGCCGACCGGGTGGTGGCTCTCTACGGGGATGCGGAAGACCGTTACTGGTGAGGCGGGCAAATATATAATAACGTATGCGTACATATAATAAAAATACAGGACTATGTTGTTAGCGATAGACTTCACGAACCTGCACGAGATATTGCAGGCATTGTATCAGGACATGATGCCGCTCTGCGAGAAGCTGACGGGTGTAGCCAAGGGAATCGCCGGGCTGGGTGCGCTGTTCTACGTAGCCGCCAAGGTGTGGCAGGCGCTCGCCCGTGCCGAGCCCATCGACGTGTACCCGCTGCTGCGCCCGTTCGCCATCGGGCTGTGCATCCTCTTCTTCCCCACCTTCGTCATCGGCACGATCAACACGGTGCTCTCGCCCGTGGTGAAGGGCTGCCACGGGATGCTCGAATCACAGACCTTCGACATGAACCGATACCGGGAACAGAAGGAGACGCTGGAGAGGGAGGCGTTCCGGCGTGACCCGGAGAAGGCGTATCTGGCGAGCAAGGAGGACTTCGACAAGAAGCTCGACGAGCTGGGCTGGTCGCCCAAGGACTTGAAGACGATGGCGGTGATGTACATTGACCGGACGGAGTACAACATGAAGCGGAGCATCCGGCTGTGGTTCCAAGAACTGCTCGAACTGCTGTTCCAGTCGGCTGCGCTGGTCATCGACACGATACGGACGTTCTTCCTGATCGCCCTCTCCATCCTCGGTCCGATAGCGTTCGCCCTCTCGGTCTATGATGGGTTCCAGAGCACGCTCACGCAGTGGATAACGAGGTACATCTCCATCTACATGTGGCTGCCCGTGAGCGACCTGTTCAGCTCGGTGCTGGCACGCATCCAAGTGCTGATGCTCACCCGTGACATCGAGGCGATGAGCGACCCGACTTTCATCCCGGACAGCTCGAACACGGTGTACATCATCTTTTTAATCATCGGGATATTCGGGTACTTCACCATACCGACCGTCGCCAACTGGATCATCATGGCGGGCGGGGTGAGCCACGCCAACCGTGCGATGAACCAGACCGCCACGAAGGTAGGCAACGTCGCCGCAGCGGGTGCGGGCGCAGCCGTGGGGAACATCGCCGGAAAAATCGTCAAGTAGCGGCGGATGTCCCAAGAAAATGAGTCATAACGAATAAAAACCGGAAACATGGAATTTAAAAGTTTGAAAAATATCGAAACAAGCTTCAGGCAGATACGGCTCTTCACGCTGGTATTCGCCTGCCTGTGCGCCGTGGTGACGGGCTTCGCCCTGTGGAAGTCGTACAGCTTCGCCGAGGCGCAGCGGCAGAAGATCTACGTGCTGGACAACGGAAAGAGCCTGATGCTGGCACTCTCGCAGGACGTGCGGCAGAACCGCCCGGTGGAGGCACGGGAGCACGTGCGCCGCTTCCACGAGCTGTTCTTCACGCTCTCGCCCGACAAGTCGGCTATCGAGGGTAACATCAGGCGTTCGCTGCTGCTGGCGGACAAGAGCGCCTTCAACTACTACAAGGACCTCTCGGAAAAGGGGTATTACAACCGCATAATCAGCGGTAATATCAACCAGATGATAGAGATAGACAGCCTGCGGTGCGACTTCGACAAGTACCCGTACAGCGTGCGGACATTCGCCCGGCAGATCATCCTGCGGGAAAGCTCGGTTACGGAGCGCAGCCTTGTGACCCGCTGCCGCCTGCTGGATGCGGTCAGGAGCGACAACAACCCGCAGGGCTTCATCATCGAGGGCTTCGAGGTCACGGAGAACAAGGATTTGCAGACCCTCAAACGCTGACGGCTATGATAAGGAAATTCATCACAAAGGCGCAGGATTGGGCGGACGGGAAGCTCCGCCGCCTCGCCGGGCGTATCTCACCCGACATGCGTGTGGCAATCATCCTCGTGATGCTGGCGGCGTTCGGCGCACTGTCGGTCTATATGACCGTCGCCTCCATCTACCGCATCGGCAGGAACGACGGGAAGGAACTGGGGATAGAGCATGTCAGGCGCCTGCAATTGCCCAATGACAGTATTATCAACCCTTTTGAAAGCGGACGGCATGGGACTGGCGGAGAGGTTGAGTGAGTGGCTGCTCCGCCGCCGGGAGCGGCAGGAGGAGCGGAACATGAGGCAGGTGACGGCGTATTTCGGGAGCCTGCTGAAAAAGAGGCGTGCGGATGCCGGCGCAATTCTCCAGTCCGTCAGGGACTACCGGGACTGCCCGGAGGTGACAAGGAAACAGGCGGAGCTGCTGCTGGAACACAGGTTCTTCCGGTACGTGTACCAGACGGGCTATCCCGAATGGCGGGCGGTCATGGACGCCCTGAAAGAGACCCGTTACGGGATGCGTGAGGGGGCGGCAATCCCCCGGAGCGTGAAGGAGGCGGCGGAAAGCCCGATGCTGCGTCTGGAGGCGCAATACAAGGTGCTGGAGCACGAGTACACGAGGCGCAACGCCCCGCAGCCGCTATCCCCCGAAGCGCAGGCGGAACGGGATGCGGCGCACCGGCTGCTGAACTGCTGCATGAGGGAGGGCGACCTCGACGCACTGAAAAGGCTTGCCCTGAAAGGCGAGAAACCGGACGACTCGGTGGCCATCCGCCACGGGCTGGCGGAAGGCTACCGCAGGCTCGAAGAACTGAGCCGGGAATGGAGCGAGGAGATGCGGGGCGACAACCACACCGTCATGGAACAGATCGAGTTGCGGGAGGCGGACGAGCGGGGAAAGCTGATGCGGCAAGCCGCCGCCCTTTACGAGAGGAAGACGGGCGGCAGACTGCCCGGCGACTATCTGGAAGCGGCGAAGGCAGAACGGGCGCTGCTCCACGGGCTCGCCCGCCACGGCTGGGACGGTCAGCGGGAAGTGCCGAAGGAGACGGTGGAGAAGTACGGGCTGACGGAGGATTTTGCCGGCATCGCCCGGCTAAGGTGGGACTACCACCTGAGCGAGGACAACGGCGACCTCTCCCGGGACTACCCGGAAGCCGCCATCGGACGCCACAACCGTGCCATCCGGGAGCGGGCGGCGAAAGAACTGGCAGGTCTGGAAGCGAGGCTGTTCCCCGAAAAGGCGGCAAGCCGGGAACGGAAGGCTGCGCACCTGCGGGCGGACAACCGGGCAAGCCCCACGGCATCGCTCAAACGGGAACGGAAGGAACCGCCCGGCAAGCGGCAAGCCGGGGAGACAGGCAGGCGGAAGCCTCCGGGGAGAAGAATCAGAATGTAGGACAACCATAAATTTTTGACATGATGGAAGAACAGAACCAAGAAAAAGCAACGGCAACGCAGCACGTGACGGTGGCGGATGCCGCAGCCCCGGAGACGGGGAACGGAAAGAAGGAGGACAAGGGCGGCGGAAAAAAGGAGAAGAAGACAGCCAAGCCACTCACGCCGAAACAGTTGCAGCAACGGAAAAAGCTGATGGTATATCCGCTGATGGGCTTGCTGTTCCTCGGCTCGATGTGGCTGATATTCGCACCTTCGGAGGAGCGGGACGTGAACCGGGACACCGTGGGGGCGTTCAACGCCGACATCCCCCTGCCGGAGAACGACGGGATCATCGGCGACAAGCGGAAAGCCTACGAGCAGGCGCAGGCGGAAAGGCGGCAGGCGGAGAAGGTGCGCTCGCTGGAGGACTTCGCCTTCTCCGAAGAGAGCGATACGGACAGGGTGGAAATGGAACTGCCGGACAGCGAGCCTGAACGGGAACCGTTCAGGGACTACTCGGGCAACGGCGGCGGCCGCTCCTCCGTCGCCGCCTACCGGGACATCAACCGGAAACTCGGCTCGTTCTACGAGGAGCCGAAGGTGGACGAGGAAAAGGAGGAGCTGAAAAGGCAGGTGGAGGAGCTGACCGCCAAACTGGAAGAAAGGGAACGGCAGGCGGGCGGAATCGACGATCAGGTGGCGCTGATGGAGAAGAGCTACGAGCTTGCCGCCAAGTACATGGGGCAGAACGGGCAGGACGGCGCAACCGTGCAGGCACCCGCCACCGGGCAGGGCGGCAACGGTCTGGGACAGCCCGCCGTGGCGGTGCAGGCGGCACGGGAGCGGACGGTATCGGGGCTGCGACAGCCCCTAAGCGATGCGGAGTTCATGCGGCGGTACAGCCAGCCGAGGAACTACGGCTTCAACACGGCGGTGGGTAGCGGGTACGCCCTCGGGAAGAACACGATAGCCGCCTGCATCCACCAAGACCAGACGGTTATGGACGGTCAGCAGGTGAAGCTCCGGCTGCTCGAACCGTTGCAGGCGGGAAACCTGATTATCCCACGCAATACGGTGGTATCCGGTACAGGCAAGGTGCAGGGGGAACGGCTCGACATCACGGTATCGTCCGTCCAGTACCAAGGTAACATATTGCCGGTGGAATTGGCGGTCTATGACAACGAGGGAATGAAAGGACTGTGCATAGAAACCTCACTGGAGCGGGAAGCGGCAAAGGAGGCGATGGCGAACATCGGCGGCGGGCTGGGAACGAGCATCTCGTTCGCACGGAGCGCCGGGCAACAGGTGGCGATGGACATCACCCGTGGACTGATGCAGGGCGGCAGCCAGTACCTCGCCAAGAAGTTCCGCACGGTAAAGGTGCACCTGAAAGCGGGTGATCCGCTGATGCTCTACGCCAAACAACAATAAATCAACAAATTATAAAACCATCAAAAAGTAAAGACAATGAAAAAGATTTTTGGATGGGTCGCCCTGCTTGTGGGCATGGTGACGGGTGCGAACGCACAGGTGAACGACACGATACAGCGGACCACGGGCAACGACCTGTATCAGGGGATTACACGGAAGCTACCCTACCGGCAGATGGTTACGCCCCACGGGGTGCAGGTGACGTTCGCCAAGACGGTGCATATCATCTTCCCCTCGGCGGTGCGGTACGTGGATTTGGGAAGCGACCGGATTATCGCCGGGAAAGCGGACGGTGCGGAGAACGTGATCCGGGTGAAGGCGACGACCGAGGGGTTTCCGGGGGAAACGAACTTTTCCGTCATCTGCGAGGACGGGAGCTTCTATTCGTTCAATGCCCGGTATGCGCACGAGCCGGAGATGCTGAACATCGAGATGAAGGACTTTTTGGAGAACGGGGACACGACGGACTTTTCGCATACCCGCATGAACCTCCATTTCCGTGAGCTGGCGGGCGAAAGCCCGCTCTTGGTGAAGCTGATCATGCAGAGCATCTACAAGGAGGACAGGCGGGAGATCCGGCACTTGGGCTGCAAACGCTTCGGGGTGCAGTTCCTCCTGAAATCCGTCCACTCGCACAACGGGCTGTTCTATTTCCACACGGAAACGAGGAACAGGTCGAACGTGGCTTTCCGGACGGACTTTATCCGGTTCAAGATCGTGGACAAGAAAGTGCCGAAGCGCACCGCCATTCAGGAACGGGTGATCGATCCGGTGCGCAGCTACAACGAGGTGCTGGTGACGGAGGGGAAAAGCGACGTGCGCACGGTGTATGCCGTCCCGCAGTTCACCATACCGGACGACAAGCTGCTGGTCATCGAGCTGTTCGAGAAGGACGGCGGCAGGCACCAGACCATCCGGGTGGAGAACGCCGACCTCGTGGCGGCAAGACAGATTAACGAACTGAAAATCAAATAAGCGATGAAAAGGTTACTGTTCATTATCCTGCTTTTCGGGGTGTGCCTGACTTTCAACCGGGCACACGCCCAACGGTGCCTGTCCGGAATGAGGGGCATACAGCTCACGGGCGGGCTGTCGGACAACATGCGCTGGAAAAACGGCGACGGCTTCGGCTACCACGCCGGGATAGCGGTGAGCACCTACACGAAGAACGCCCACCATTGGGTGGTCGGTGCGGAATACTTGGAGAAGCGGTACGGCTACCGGGACTGCCTCTATCCGGCGAGCCAGCTCACGGGCGAGGGCGGCTATTACCTGAACTTCCTGTCAGACCGGAAGAAGACGTTCTTCGCCGCACTGGGGCTGTCCGCCCTTGCCGGGTACGAGACGGTGAACTGGGGCGAGAGCCTGCTGCCGGACGGCTCCCGACTCACGGATGAGGACAATTTCATCTACGGGGGTGCACTGACGCTGGAGCTGTCCGCCTACGTGACGGACAAGATTGTCTTGCTGGTAAACGGTCGCCAACGGGTGCTGTTCGGCGGCGACTGCGGGAAGTTCCACACGCAGGTCGGCGTGGGAATACATTTTATGATTCGATAACTGCTATATTATAATAATGTATATATGAGGACAATGATTTATAAAATACTCACGGGCTGCTACATCGTGGCCGCCCTCGTGCTGGTCGCAGCCTGTAATGACGGGCTGGACATTCAGACGAAATACCCGTTCACGGTGGAGACGATGCCCGTCCCGAAGGAGCTGAAAGTGAACGAGACGGCGGAGATACGGTGCGAGCTGAAACGGGAAGGACGCTGGGAGGACACCCGGTACACGATCCGCTGGTTCCTCTTCGACGGGGAAGGGACGCTCAAACTGGACGACGGCACGGTGCTGCTGCCCAATGACCGCTACCCGCTGGAGAAAGAGACGTTCCGGCTCTATTACACCCCGCTGTCGGACGAACAGAGCGGCTTCACCGTCTGGGTGGAGGACTCGGACGGTCAGGCGGTCGAGCTGGAGTTCGACTTCAATGCGGACAACGACAAGGAGGACGGGTATGGAACGGAATGAACTGGTTCTATACCTCGACATACCGGAATTTTCCGAAGCCCTGCATGCCTCGAAGTGGCGGACGGACATTGTCCTTCCACAAGCGGGGGACAATATATGTCCGGAAAACCTGCTGTCGGAGAAAACGCTCGCCATGCTGGAGACGGTTTCCGCCGGGGAGGTCTGGGAAGACATGAAGGACGACTGCCGGACCATGCGCCGGGTCGTGGAGCACGAGCTGTTCCGAGTGACGGAACGGGGATTTCACCTGCGCAGGGACGGGACACCGTGCTGTACGCTGACGCTGCAAAGATACCGTGTGCACGATGCCGGAAGGCGGATGAAAACAGAAGTGCCGCCACCTTGTCCAGCCCGGGGCGTGGAACGGAAAAGCGGGAAAATCCGGTTTTATTTCCGGAAATACTTTGTGCATATCGACGTGCCGGACACGCTGCCGCAATACCCGGAGGTGCGTGAGTTCGTGAACATAAAGTCGCTGCTCTCGGAGGCGGATAGAAAACTGCTGGCGGAAACGGAATGCGATGAAGCGGAAAGCCTGCTGGAGTGGATAGAGAATGAAGGCTATTGCCATGTCCGGGCGAGGTGCTGGACGCCGGACGAGGAGAGCGGCGGATGGATGTGCGTGTTGTCGGTGGATGTTTAAAGGGGTTTATAACAAGAAAAAATGTAAAAACATGGAACGAGAAGAAAGAATGTATCAGGTGCCTCTGGAGATGATATGCAGGCACGACCGCACGGCGGAGGTCTGCCGTGCCGCCGTTGAAGAGGACGGCTGGCAGTTGGAGAACGTGCCCGAAGAGTTGAAGACACCGGAACTGTGCCGGAAGGCACTGGAAACGGAAGCGGGATTCGGGAACGACTTCCACCGGGGGCTGGTCCAGCATATCCCGTCCCCGGAGGTGTGCATGGAGGTGCTGAAGGAGTGCCGGGAGAACAACCCGGAAGAACTCTACGGGGTGGCGGTGGCTATCCGCCCGGAGGTGATGAACGGCGAAATGGCGGACTTCCTGCTGCCGCTGGACGGCAGGTGCATCAGCATCCTGCCCGTACACCTGCAAACGCCGGAGCGGGTGCGGGTGGCGGTGGAAACGTCGGGGATGTCCGCCGTCGGGCGTGGCGGAGTGCCGAAAAGCCTGCTCACGCCCGATGTGTATGTCAGGTGCGCCGCCCACAGCCGGGAGTCGCTGATGATGATCCCGTGGGCGGAACGCTCGCCGGAGGTCTGCCTGATGGCGAAGACGCTGTACCCGGACTGGATGAGGAATCACCCGGAGTTCGTGCCGGAGAGCGTGCGTAACCAAGACAGCGTATATACGCTGAACAGCCTGATGGAAAGCCTGACGGGGGAAAAGTTCAGCTACCGGCAAATGACGGACTTCTACAACGGGAAGCCGCTGAATGTGAAACGGATGGAGACGCCGGACGGCGTGCAGAAGGACAAGTCGGTGAAGTTCGACAAGGAGACGGGGAAGTTCTCCTTCTCCGACATCCGGCAGGAGCGGAAACGGGGGTTGAAGATGTAGCGTGAGCCGGACGAAATGGAAAGCATCCTTCGGGATGCTTTTTCCATATCCGCCCTGCCGCTTTCCGGTTTCTTTTGCTTCTTGTTCTTTTCCCGCCCCGCTCACGAAAGAAAAGAAGTGCAAAAAGGATAGCGAACAAAAAAGGGGACGCTTAAAGCATCCCCTCGTCCATGTAGCTGAGATAGGTGTCCTCGGTCAGTATGATGTGGTCCAAAAGCTGTATGCCGATTGCCTCGCAGCCTTTCTTCAACTGGCTGGTCAGGTTGTTGTCCGGCGTACTCGCCACGGTCGAGCCGGAAGGGTGGTTGTGCGAGAGGATGATTCCCGAGGCATGGGAGACGAGAGCCGTCTGGAGGACGATGCGTATGTCCACCACCGTGCTGTTCATGCCGCTGCGTGAGACGCACGAGACGCCCAGCAGCCTGCCTGCGCCGTTCAGGTACATCGCCCAGCACTCCTCGTGGTGCTGCATACAGTCCTCGTAGAAGGTCTTGAGGATGTCGTAAGACTCCTTGGAAGAGCGGATTCTAACTCTCTTGGATGCGTCAGCGTCCTTGTAACTTACGGTGATTTGAGGAAAAGACAGTGTATTCATAATGCAAAAAATTAAAAGTGAAACATTTATTTTTTGCTTTGGGGCACGGGGAAAGAACGGACTTCATGCAAGGCTTTTGCGTGGAATACGACCCGAAGGTGTGGAGATTGCGCGCAAAACCGTCAGGTTCAGCCTTGCCACTTGTCCGTTTTTCCCCGTAGGTTTGCTAAAAAATGAGTGTGGAGCTTGGCTAAAAATCCGGTGGGTCAAAGGGTTTCTTTTTGCTTCTTTGTCTTTGTCCGCCCACGGCTCACTGAAAGAAAAAGAAGTGCGTCCGAAAATCGGGTCAATCCTTTCCCACGGGCGGGTAAAAAAAGAAGTCCGGGCGGATCGCTACCCGTCCCGGACTTCCGGCGATGAAACACAGAGGGGGATGTTATGGCGTGATTTCCCCCGTTGCGATTAGGTTTCCGTCCGAATAATACTCTATCTTCCCGTAGGTAAATCCCATGTCGGGAATGGCTACGAAAGCGATATAGTCCGAATACTCCCTGCCTTTGAGGTTCTTCCCGACAAGGTTGTTGAATATCATGGGGATGCTATGACCGTCCTCGCTGTGAAGGACGGTTCTCCCGTTCTGTCTGATTTCCCGCTTCATGCCGTTTCCTTGAAAAGTGTCCCGTCGATAAGGTACTCCCAATTATTCCTGTGGCTCTCGTCCGTGAAATACTCCTCGCTCTCGCAATACTCGCAATCGTCTCGGCACGAGCGGAAGAAGTTTTCCAGACAGTCACGCATGAGTTCCTTGAAATTCCGTGTGTCGGGCGAGCGCATGAAGTCCATGAGGGGCTGCAAGATGATTTCGTCCGACACAACGCCCGTGAAGGGGCATTCGCAAGTGACGGAGATACGGCTCCTGCGTCTTTTCTTGCGGTCTTTCGTCCAATAGACCTTGGGCTTGTACAACTCCGCATGGAAGTTGTTATAGAGGTAAGCCAGCAAGCGGACGCCTGAAAGTTCCTCCGTGTCCGCCTCGTGCTTGGTATAGAAACGGTAAGCGTATGTGCAACTGTCGTAACGGTAGTTGGTGCAGGCAATGCGGAAAAGGTTGCAGAAGGCTTCGAGCGTGTCGCAGTTCTCGGAAGCATACGGGTAATCGTTTCCCTTGGCAAGCCAGTCGGTATAGGCTCTCTGACGGGCTTCGTCCTCCAGTTCCGCAATGCCGAATAGTGTATAGGTTCTTTGTACGGTTCGCATAAGTTTGAAAATTTGAAAGTTTGAAAATCGGTTTCTTTGCTATCTTTCTTTTTCGCTACGGCTCACGAAAGAAAGTAGCGGGCGGATTTCTCCGCCCTGCCCTTTGTCCTTAGGCTGCAATCTCTTCGGGTTGCGGTTGTTCCTCGGGTTGCGTTACCTTGCGCTCCCTTGCCCGTTCCTGCACCAAGAGGACGGCTTTCTTTTCCTCGATGCGCTGGTGACGCTTCTCGTACACCCCGTTGTACTCCCTTTCGATGTTGGCGAGTTCCTCCGGCATGTGCCTGCGTGCGAAGTCAAGCAAGAGGGTCGCCACGGTGTTGTTGCCGTATGCTCCCTTGAAATTGGCTACAAGGAAGTCCCTGCGGATGATGGTCTTCATCCTCACGGTGAGGTTGCCGATAATCCCCATCTTGTCCTCGTCCGTGATATACGGCTTGTCTTCCGCAATCCCCACGGCTGCGAAGTGTTCCTTTCGGAGCGAGGACAGAAGGAAGAAGTACAACATGGTATCTTCATCGGCACTGAACTTACCGCCCGTGATGTCGGCTTCGAGAATCTGTTTCTTGGTGTCCTCCACCGTGCGTTCGAGTGCGATTTCCTTGTTGCGCTCGTCCTGCTTCTCCAACTTCTCCACGGGTGAGAGCGGTGCGGGTGCGGGCGTTCCGTCCGCTGTCCCGGTCTCTGTCACGTTCTCCACGTAACAGAATGTAATCTCCTTCTGCCCGATTTTGGCATAGACGGTGATTTCCCCCGCTCCGCTCCTGCGGGTGATTTCCTCCTCCTGCTCCATGTAGTCCGCCCATTGCTGCTCGTAGCGGGTGCGGGCTTCCCCGTAGCGTTCGGGGTCGTTGAAATTTTCGGCTTTGGGTTCTTTGGGGCAGTTTGGAAAGGCGGTGTACCTGTCAAGGGTCTCCACCTCGTAGCCCGAAGCGGTTAGCCGTTCTACCACCGTCTCGTTGGTAGTGTAGCGGTCACGGCAGAGCGACACCTCCGGCTGGTTCCGCATGATTTGCACGGCTCGCTCCATGAGGTAGGATGCGTTCATCTCGGCAAGGCACGTGCGGTTGGCGCAATGCCCGCACCCGCCATCATGGAACAACAGCAAGTTATTGGTGTTGTGTGCGCACGTGGCGCACTCGGTCTTGTCGAAGCGGTAGTATTGCAGGTCGGTGGTGAAGTTCTGCTCGATGCGCCTTGCGACATCGGCGGCTTTCAGTCCCCGCCAACTGTTGTACGTTCCCTCGTCCTGCAAATGCTTCTCGTACACTTCCTTTTGAATGTCCTCCCCGTATCGGCAGATTTCAGCCGCCACGCTGATGGTGATTTCATCCGCATCCAAGAGGGCGGCGATTTCGGGGATAAGGGCGGTGAATTTCAGCCGTGTGCGGATGTAGTTCTCGTTCTTTCCGAAGAGTTGCGCCAAGGTCTGCACGGTGTGGCGTCCGCTCTCGATAAGCCGCTGATAGGCTGCGGCTTCCTCCACGGGTGTCACGTCCTTGCGCTGCAAGTTCTCGGTAATCGCCATTTCCTCGGCTTCCTCGTCCGACAACTCGGTTACGATAGCGGGAATTTCGTCCCTGCCCGCAATGACGGACGCACGGTAACGGCGTTCCCCGAAAACAATCCCGTAACGGTCTGTCCCGTCAACGGGGCGCACGGTGATGGGCTGCAACATGCCCTGCTGCTTGATGCTCTCGGCAAGCTCGTAAAGGCTCGTTTCATCGAAACGCTTGCGTGGGTTGAAACGTAAGTATTCGATAAACTCCCTCGTATATTGGGTAACGTATGTTCATAATGTCGTTTATTCATTTTATCGTTCTATGATTTATTGTTACATCAATTCAACCCAAAGATGTGCGGGTTCTATA